>NZ_JBHVWF010000176.1:0-14939 GCF_042882365.1 Streptomyces sp. NPDC058221
GGGATGCGGTGCCGCCGCCTGTGGCAGGGGACTTGGGGCCGACGGGGTCGGACCCGGAAGGAGGACGCCGGCTCAGGCCTGCGAGCCCGCCGTCCACTCGGCCCAGCTCATGTTCCAGCCGTTGAGTCCGTTGTCCGGCTTGATGGTCTTGTCCGGGGAGTTCTTGATGACGACCACGTCACCGATCATGGAGTTGTTGTAGAACCAGGCGGCGGGCTGGCTGGGGTCGCCCGCACCCTTGGCGTCGGCGAGCCCGACACAGCCGTGGCTGGTGTTGGCGGTGCCGAAAATGCCCTTGCCCCAGTAGTTGCCGTGGATGAAGGTGCCGGACGTGGACAGCCGCATGGCGTGCGGCACGTCCTTGATGTCGTACTCGCCCTTGCCGTCGTCGTCCGTGAAGCCGACCGTGGAGCCGTCCATCCGGGTCTCCTTGTACTTCTCGGAGATCACCATCTGTCCGTTGTACGTGGGGTTTTCGGGCGAGCCGGCGGAGATCGGGATGGTCTTGACCGTCTTCCCGTCCTGGGTGACGGTCATCGTGTGCGTCTTGGCGTCCACGGTCGAGACCTGGTTGCGGCCGACCTTGAAGGTGACCGTCTTCTGCTGCACGCCGTAGACGCCGTCCGCGCCCTCGACGCCGTCCAGCGCCAGCTTCAGCGTGACGGTGGAGCCGCCCTGCCAGTAGTCCTCGGGGCGCAGGTCAAGACGCTGGGAGTTGAACCAGTGCCCGACGACCTCCTGGCCGCTGCTGGACGTCACCTTGATGCCGTCCAGGACGGCCTTCTTGTCGGTGATCGCCTTGTTGAAGTTGATCGAGACGGGCATGCCGACGCCGACGGTGGAGCCGTCCTCGGGGGTGAAGTTCCCGATGAAGCTGTTGGCGGGCGACACGGTGGTGAAGGAGGAGTTCTCGTGGGCCTCGCGGCCCTTCGCGTCCTGCGCCGTGGCGTTGATCTTGTACGTCGTCGAGCGCTCCAGCTGGCCGTCCGGCTTCCAGCTGGTGCCGTCGGCGGAGAGGGTGCCCTTGACGCTCGCACCGGCGGCCGTCGTCATCGTGACGACCGTCAGCTTGCCCTTGGTGACGGAGACCTTCGCGTCGTTGTTGATGCTCGCGTTGGTCGCCCCGTTCTTCGGCGAGATCGCTATCTGCGCCTCCGAGGCCTCCTCGGCCGCCGCCTTGTCGACCTCGGCCGCCTGTGACTTCTTCGAGCTGTCGGGGCTGGAACCGCTCTTGTCGCCGTCGCTGCAGGCCGAAAGCACCAGCACGCCGCCGAGCAGTGCGGACGCGGCCATCAGGCCCTTGCGCCGCTTGCTGTCCGTCATCACACGCTTCTCCATCGTTGCCGAAATCCCCAAAAACCCCGAGCAAGGCCGTTGACCGGCGATACCCCGTCAATGTTCCAAGAACCCCCTGAAAGGGGTACCCGTTCCACATCCGCTGAAGATGTGGGGAACACCACTGATCGACGCGGTGGTAACAGCAGTGGTTCCCGTGGTCCACCACGTCGGTGCGGCCGGTGTCCGGCCCGGTTCACAGCAGCTTGCGCGCACGGGTCCGCCGGCTGTTGCGCACACCGGCCCCGGCCCGTCGGAGCCGGGTCGGGGCCGGTGATCTCCACCTGCTACGCCCGCCGCTCCGCACTGCCGTCGTCGTCGTTCTCCTCCCCATTGTGCGGGACGCCGGCACCTCCCTCGTCGCCGTCGTCCTCGTCGTCCTCGTCATCGCCGTCGTCGAGGTCCCATCCGTCCGGGTCCTGCGGGTCGTAGGCGATGGTCTCGCTGCTCCAGGAGGCCTGGGCAAGCTCGACCCCGGGCACCTCGCTGACCAGGTCGAACGGGTCGATCAGCGAGGCGAGGGCCTCCGCACCGTCTTCCCGGACCGCGGTCTCGGCATGCGTGCGTTCCTCGGCGGAATCACCGCCCGGCTCCCCGTACTCGGCCGCCAGGCTCTCCAGAGCCGTTCCGCTCAGGGCGTCGGCGTCCGTGATCTCCAACACCATTTCCACGCGAAGTCGAACAAACCGTGATGTCTCAGAAGTGCTCATACGCCGGAGCGTAAGCTCCCGGACGCCACGGCTTTCCCGCGACCCGCTGCTTTCATTAGCATCGGCCGCAGGCCTAACTCACGGCTGTCACAAGGGGGATCGATTCTGTGGCCATCACCCGCCGCCCGCTCCTGACCGCCACCGCTGCGGGAACGCTGCTGTGCGCGCTCTGGTTCATCCCCTCCGCTCATGCGAGCGGGGATACGGGCAAGGCCCCGGGCCCCTCATCCGCGCCCGCGAGCGCCTCCGGAACGGACGCCACGACGCTCGCCGACACCGGGACGGGGATCGACACGACCCCGTATCTGATCGGCGGCATCGCGTTCCTGGGCATCGGAGCGGGGTTCGTCACCTACTCGGCCCGCGGCGGGGCGCCGCACACGGCGCTCGGGGCGTAGCGAGGCGGCCACCGGTCCTCCCGGCGGCCGCCTGCGTCACCTGACAAGCCGGACAGCCGGCGTCACCGCGCGAGCGGGCCCGTCACCGGCTCCACGGCCTCGACCAGCTTCCCCGCGCGCACGAAGGCGTCCGCGGCGGCCAGGTCGGGCGACAGGAAGCGGTCCGGGCCGGGCCCCTCCACGCCCGCCGCCCGCAGCGCCTCGACGGCCGCCAGCGAGGCGGGCGCCGGGGTGAGCCCCTGCGCGGCGCGCAGCTCGATCGCGCGGGTCGCCGCGTACAGCTCGACGGCGACGATCCGGGCGAGGTTGTCCACGGCGGTACGGAGCTTGCGTGCGGCCGACCAGCCCATCGAGACGTGGTCCTCCTGCATCGCGGAGGACGGGATCGAGTCCGCCGACGCCGGCACCGCGAGCCGCTTCATCTCGCTGACCAGGGCGGCCTGGGTGTACTGGGCGATCATCAGGCCCGAGTCGACACCGGCGTCGTCCGCCAGGAAGGGCGGCAGTCCGTGCGAACGGTTCTTGTCGAGCAGCCGGTCGGTGCGGCGCTCGGTGATCGAACCGAGGTCGGCCGCGACGATCGCCAGGAAGTCCAGGACGTACGCGACCGGGGCGCCGTGGAAGTTGCCGTTGGACTCGACCCTGCCGTCGGAGAGGACCACCGGGTTGTCCACGGCGGAGGCCAGTTCGCGGTCGGCGACGAGCCGGGCGTGGGTGAGGGTGTCGCGGCCGGCCCCGGTGACCTGCGGGGCGCAGCGCACGGAGTAGGCGTCCTGGACGCGGGGCGCGTCGTCCTGATGGTGGCCGGTGAGGCCTGATCCTGCGAGCACCCGCAGCATGTTGTCGGCGCTGGCGCCCTGGCCCGGGTGCGGGCGGATGGCGTGCAGCTCGGGGGCGAGGACCTTGTCCGTGCCGAGCAGGGCCTCCAGCGAGAGGGCCGCGGTGATGTCGGCCGACGTGTAGAGGTTCTCCAGGTCGGCGATGGCCATCACGAGCATGCCGAGCATGCCGTCGGTGCCGTTGAGGAGGGCGAGGCCCTCCTTCTCGCGCAGCTCGACCGGGGTGATGCCGTGGGCGGCGAGGAGCTCGCCCGCGGGGCGCACGGTGCCGTCGGGGCCCTCCGCGTCGCCCTCGCCCATCAGTGTCAGCGCGCAGTGCGACAGCGGCGCCAGGTCGCCGGAGCAGCCGAGCGAGCCGTACTCGTGAACGACGGGTGTGATCCCGGCGTTCAGGACGTCGGCCATGGTCTGCGCGATCTCGGGCCGTACGCCGGTGTGGCCGGAGGCGACCGTCTTCAGCCGGAGGAACATCAGCGCCCTGACGACCTCGCGCTCCACCCGCGGGCCCATGCCGGCGGCGTGCGAGCGGACGATGTTGCGCTGGAGCTGTGCGCGGAGCTCCGGGCTGATGTGGCGGCTGGCCAGCGCCCCGAATCCGGTGGAGACGCCGTAGACCGGCTCGGGCTTGGCGGCGAGTGCGTCGATGACCTCACGGGCCGCGGCAAGGGCGCTCACCGCGGCGGCGGAGAGCTCGACACGGGCGTTGCCGCGGGCCACGGCGATGACGTCCTGAGCGGTGGTGCCGGACGTCCCCACCACGACTGTATGCATATCCATATTCAGAAGCGTACGGATTGAATCTCTTCATGTCACTAGTGGTCGCCCGGTTGACCCCTTACCGATCGGGCGGTGCGACTCAGGGGCGGTTTCCGCGCAGCCTGCGGCGGTCGTGGGCGGATTTCGGCGGGGAGTCGGCCAGCCGGATCACCTCGCCGTCCCGTCCGGCCACGACGGGCTTCAGCGAACGGGCCGCCTTTGCCCGGTACTGGGCCGCGTCCGCGAGCCGGAAGAGCCGCCGCGCGGAGACGACCGGGCCGATCGGGTCGCCGGTGGAGGCGATCCCGCACGCGACCCCGTTGCCGAACTCCAGCTCGGCCGCCCGCTCGCAGAGCTCGGTGGCCACCGCGACCACCTCGTCCGCACCGGGGCCCACGGCCAGCAGACAGAACTCGTCCCCGCCGAGCCGGGCCGACAGCGCACCGGGCAGCATGGCGCCGCACCGGGACAGCACCGAGCCGAAACGTTCCAGCAGGCGGTCGCCGACCGCATGGCCATGGGTGTCGTTGACCCACTTCAGCCCGTTGAGATCACAGACGACCAGGCTCACCACCGAATCGTCCGCCCGGTGCCGCTCCACCGCCTCGTCCAGCCGCATGTCGACGGCCCGCCGGTTGGCGAGGCCGGTCAGCGGGTCGGTGAAGGCGAGCTTGCGCACCTCCTCCAGGCGCTCCGTCTGGGAGATCCCGGCGGCCACGACGGCGGCCAGCACGGTGGCGAAGTCCGCGTCCCGGCGCCCGAACACCGGCTCCCCGACCCGGCGCGCCACATAGAGCTCGCCCCAGGCCCGCCCGTGCAGCACGATCGGCGCCACCACGCAGCAGCCGCGCCCGCGCCTGCGCAGGGCCGCCACCCGCTGGTGGCAGTAGCCGTGCCCGTGACCGTGCGCAGCCGTCGCACCGGCCCCCCGCCCGCCGTCCGCGGACTCCGGCTCCACCGGGCCGTCGGCGGTCTCCACCCAGGCGTCCGGCTCACCGCCCCCGGCCCACCGCTCGTGGAGGAACTCGGTGATCTCCGGGAACTGGTGGACCGGGTACGTCTCCTCGTCGGGGAACTCCTCCTCCCCCTCGGCCCGCTCGCCCGCGTTCACCAGGACCCGCAGCCGCCCGCGCCCGCGCTCCCAGACCGACAGCGCGGCGAAGCTGCCGCCCAGCGCCTCGCACGCCCCCAGCGCGGCCGCTCGCCAGCACCCCCGCGGGGTGTGCGCCGCCGCCATCGCCTGCGCAAGCGAAACCACGGCCCGCAGCCGCGCATCATCACCACCCATCACCCCAGCTTAGGGAGATTTGTGATGATTTGATCAGTTTTGCAGCGCCGATCATGCGCGTTGCGTCGCCATTCGATCACCCAACGTCACATTCGTGTCACTCGCCGGGCCAGTTCGGCTTCCGCTTCTCGTTGAACGCGGCCACGCCCTCCGCCCGGTCGCCGGAGAAGGCCACCGACCGCCACGCCGAGTCCTCCACCTCCAGGCCGGCCCGCAGATCGAGCCCGTGCCCGAGCCGCAGCGCCCGCTTGGCCGCCCGCAGCCCCACCGGGGAGTTGCCCGCGATCCGGCCGGCCAGCGCCAGCGCCTCGGACCGGTCCTCGCCCTCCGCCACCAGCTCGTCGACCAGCCCCAGCTCCCTGGCCTCGGCCGCCTCCACCCGGCGGGCGGTGAAGATCAGCTCGGCGGCGCGAGCCGCCCCGATCCGGCGCGGCAGCAGCTGGGTGCCGCCACCGCCCGGGATGACCCCGACCGAGACCTCGGGCAGGCCCACCAGGGCGGTCCGGTCCGCGACGATCAGATCGCAGGACAGTGCCAGCTCGAAGCCGCCGCCGAGCGCGAAGCCGTGCACGGCGGCGACCGTCGGCATCGGCAGTTCGAGCACTCCGGTGTAGGCGGCGCGTGCGGTGGGCCGCTGACGCACCAGGTCGGCGTCGGTGAAGGAGTTCCGCTCCTTGAGGTCGGCCCCCACGCAGAAGGCCCGCTCATGGCTGGAGGTGAGGACGGTGACCCGGACGTCCGGGTCGGCGGCGAGCGCGGCACAGGCGGCGGCGATCGACCGGGCCATGTCCGTGGACACCGCGTTCATGGCCTTCGGCCGGTCGAGGACCAGCTCGGCGACGTGCTCCAGGCCCTCGTGGCCCCGTACGACGACGAACTCCCCGAACCGCTGCTCGGACGTGACGGTCATGACAGCACCCCTCCGGTTAACGAGCGTTACCGGAGGGATCCTAGGGCCTGCCCCGGAGCGGCCGGCCGGGGCCGGGGCCATGCGTTCGGATCAGGCCGGATCAGGAGGTGCCGCGGCGCGCCAGGAGCCACGGTTCGACGACGCCGAGTCCGCGTACCGGGCGCTGCCACATCGGCTGCAGCCCGTAGCGGTACTTGGGTACGGGCGCCGGCTCCTCGCCGTCCGCGCCCTCCTTCTCGGCCCGCTCGGCTGCCTCCTCGGCCGCCTGCGCCTCGGAGACCGGGGCGTCACCGGTACGGGTCAGCTCCTCGGCGAACGCCCCGTCCACCAGGACGGCGTCCTTCGGCGCTATCGAGGTGAGCCGGCTGGCGAGGTTCACCGTGGTGCCGAAGACATCGCCCATCCGGGTGGTGACCGTGCCGAACGCGATGCCGACGCGCAGCGCCGGCATCGTCTCGTCCAGCGCCATGGCCTCGACGAGGCGCAGCGCTATCTCGGACGCCGTGCCCGCGTCGTCGGCGGCGAAGAGGACCTCGTCACCGAGCGTTTTGATGAGCCGGCCGCCGTGCGCGGCGACCAGGTCGGCGCAGGTGGTCTCGAAGGACTCGACGAGCTCGCCGAGCTCCTCCTCCTCCAGACGCCGGGTGAGCCGGGTGAACCCGACGAGGTCGGCGAAGCCGACGGCCAGGCGCCGGTCGACCATCTCGTCGTCGTCCGCGGCCTGCACGACCCGGCCGGTGGCGGCGGCGAGCTGGCGCCGCCACACGTAGACGAGGAATTCCTCCAGCTCCGGCAGCAGCAGCTCGACCAGGGGGTACGTGACCTCGGTACGGGTCATTCCGGGCTCGGGCGGCTCGGTCAGGCCCTCCAGGAACGAGTCGATCTGCCACTCGGCCAGCCGGGCGGTGGTCTGCCCGGTCGACCGGGCCACCTGGATCGCCATCGGCTCGCTGAGCAGCCCGGCCTCGACCAGACCGGACAGCCGCCGCAGCGCCAGCACGTCCGCCTCGGTCAGCGCCTTGGCCTGACCGATGTCGGCGAAGCCCATGGCCCGCCAGAACCGGGACGCGAGATCCATGGAGACGCCCGCGGTCCGGGCCGCCTGGAACGGGGTGTAGCGCCGGTCGGCGCCCAAAATCAGCTGTTCCAGCCTGATCGCGAGAGGGTCGTCCGTCGGCTCGGCCGTGTGGTCGACTTCGTGATGCGGTGTCGCGTGGACCGATGGGTCCGACGGGGGCTCCGCGCCCGCGCCGGAGCTCGTGTCGTCGACGGTCACCAGCCGCCTCCTGCCCGTTCCCTGCGCACTGCCCTGCCGATCTGTCGGTGGATCGCCTCAACGATACGGCAGGTGTGCCCTACCTCACGTCCTCAGGGCACCACGTCCGCGCCCATCAAGCCTGCCCGGCCACATCGAGCCCGCCCCGCCGCTTCAAGCCCGTCCGGCGATCGAGGACGAGGCCGCCCGGGCGAACCCGGGCCACACGCTCCCACCCCGCACCGCACCGCCCCCTCAGGTCAGCCCGCCCTCCACTCCCCGCAGGTGCACGATGTCCCCCGCCGACACCGGCTCCTGGAGACCGTCCGCGGTCGCCAGGACCAGCCGCCCGTCCCCGTCGATGGCCACCGCCTCCCCAGTGAGCGTCCGCTCACCCGGCAGCTGGGCCCGCACCGTCCGCCCGAGCGTCGCGCAGCCCGCCGCGTACGCCTCCTGGAGACCGCTCGCCGCCGCGTCGCCGTCCGCCTCGCGCCACTTCCCGTACCACTGCTCCAGTGAGCGCAGCACGCCCCTCAGCAGCGTCTCGCGGTCCGTGGAGACCGCTCCGGCCAGGGCGAGCGAGGCGGCCGTGGGGGCGGGCAGTTCGTCCTCGCGCAAGGAGACGTTGAGGCCGATGCCGACGACGACACCCTCACCGGCACGTTCGGCCAGGATGCCGCCGGCCTTGCGCTCCTGACCGCCGACCTGGACCAGCAGGTCGTTGGGCCACTTCAGCGCCGTGTCGACGCCCGCCGACTTCGCCAGACCGGCCGCCACGGCGACACCGGTGAGCAGCGGCAGCCAGCCCCACTGCCGTACCGGGATGGCACCCGGGGCCAGATAGACGGAGAAGAACAGGCCCGAGCGGGCCGGGGCCGTCCAGGTCCGGTCGAGGCGGCCCCGTCCGGCGGTCTGCTCCTCCGCGACCAGAACCGCACCCTCGGTGAGACCGGCCGCGCGTCCCGCGAGATCGGAGTTGGTGGAACCGGTGCTGTCCACGACGTCGAGGGAGCTCCACAGCCCGTCCGGCCGGATCAGTCCGCGCCGCAGCGCGGGAACGTTCAGGGGCGGCCGGTCCAGGTCCGACCAGCGGCTGTGAGACGCATCCGAAGGTGTCATGCAAGCCACCCTAGGTGTGTCAAACGACGCACTGCCGAACCGTATCCGCGCCGATACGCTACGGGTCAGTAGCGTTCATCCGCTGATCAGCAGCACAGTCGTCCCCGTGACCAGGCAGGGAGCCGCAACCCGATGTCCGAGCCGGAAGAGACCGACATCCACACCACCGCGGGCAAGCTCGCGGACCTGCAGCGCCGTACCGAAGAGGCGACCCATGCGGGTTCCGCGCGTGCGGTGGAAAAGCAGCACGCGAAGGGCAAGTTGACCGCGCGCGAGCGGGTCGATCTGCTGCTCGACGAGGGTTCCTTCGTGGAGCTCGACGAATTCGCCCGGCATCGCTCGACGAACTTCGGGATCGAGAAGAACCGTCCGTACGGAGACGGTGTCGTCACCGGCTACGGCACGGTCGACGGCCGCCCCGTCTGCGTGTACTCGCAGGACTTCACCATCTTCGGCGGCTCGCTCGGCGAGGTCTACGGTGAGAAAATCGTCAAGGTGATGGACTTCGCGCTGAAGACCGGCTGTCCGGTCATCGGCATCAACGACGGCGGCGGCGCCCGCATCCAGGAGGGTGTGGCGGCGCTGGGCCTCTTCGCGGAGATCTTCCGGCGCAATGTGCACGCCTCGGGCGTCGTCCCGCAGATCTCGCTGATCGTCGGACCGTGCGCGGGCGGCGCCGTCTACTCCCCGGCGATCACCGACTTCACGGTCATGGTCGACCAGACCTCGCACATGTTCATCACCGGGCCCGACGTCATCAAGACGGTCACCGGCGAGGACGTCGGCTTCGAGGACCTCGGCGGCGCCCGCACCCACAACACCACCTCCGGTGTGGCGCATCACATGGCGGGCGACGAGAAGGACGCCATCGAGTACGTCAAGTCGCTGCTCTCGTACCTCCCGTCGAACAACCTCTCCGAGGCCCCGGCCTTCCCGGAGGAGGCGGACCTGGCGGCCACCGACGAGGACCGCGAACTGGACACGCTCATCCCGGACTCGGCGAACCAGCCGTACGACATGCACACCGCGATCGAGCATGTGCTGGACGACGGTGAATTCCTGGAGACCCAGGCCCTGTTCGCGCCGAACATCCTCACCGGCTTCGGCCGGGTCGAGGGCTATCCGGTCGGCATCGTCGCCAACCAGCCGATGCAGTTCGCCGGCTGTCTGGACATCAACGCGAGCGAGAAGGCCGCACGCTTCGTCCGCACCTGCGACGCGTTCAACGTGCCCGTGCTGACCTTCGTGGACGTGCCGGGCTTCCTGCCCGGCGTCGACCAGGAGTACGGCGGCATCATCCGGCGCGGCGCCAAGCTGATCTACGCGTACGCGGAGGCGACGGTCCCGCTGATCACGGTGATCACCCGCAAGGCGTTCGGCGGCGCGTACGACGTGATGGGCTCCAAGCACCTGGGCGCCGACATCAACGTCGCCTGGCCGACCGCCCAGATCGCCGTGATGGGCGCGCAGGGCGCCGTCAACATCCTGCACCGCCGCACGATCGCCGCCGCGGAGGATCAGGACACCACGCGCGCCGAGCTGATCGCGGACTACGAGGACGCGCTGCTCAACCCGTACGTGGCGGCCGAGCGCGGCTACGTGGACGCGGTGATCATGCCGTCCGAGACCCGGGCCCATGTGGTCAAGGGACTGCGGCAGCTGCGGACCAAGCGGGAGACGCTGCCCCCCAAGAAGCACGGCAACATCCCTCTCTAGAAAGGGTCCTGGCCATGATCAAGGTCGTACGGGGCAACCCGACCCCGGAGGAGCTGGCCGCCGCCGTGGCGGTGGTCCAGGCGCGCGCCGCTGCGGCGTCCGCCGTGTCGTCCGGTGCGCCCGAACTGCCCGCTCAGTGGTCCGACCCGGGCCGGCTGGCCCGGCGGGGCCGCCATCTGCCGGGGCCGCGCGCCTGGGCGCGTACGTACTGGCCCGGATAGTCGAGTCGGTCGGCGCGGGGCGGCTGAGTACGCGTACTCAGGCGCCGCCGCGCGCCGCGCAGCAGGATCGGACGCATGCTGTGGTCCGACCCGGAGAACAAGCCCCCCAAAGAACTTCGCGACGCCCAGGACATGATGCGACGTGCGGGTCTTGTGCTCGCGCTGGCCATGGTGGTCGCGATGTTCGTCCTCGGGACGCGGTGACCGCGAAAACAGCCCGTCCGGCGATGAGGAGCGGGGGTCCGGGGGGCAGCGCCCCCGGGAGCAACCCGCAGGTGCGGCTGATTTGTACGATGGCGCGCATGACTGATCCCGCGCCCCGCCGTCTCGTCCTCGCCTCCGCCTCCCCCGCCCGTCTCGGTCTGCTGCGGCAGGCCGGGTTCGCACCCGAGGTGATCGTCAGCGGGGTGGACGAGGACGCGCTGAGCGCCCCGACGCCGGCCGAACTCGCGCTGGTCCTCGCCGAGGCGAAGGCCGCGGCCGTGGCCGGGCTCGCGGAGGTCGCGGGGGCGCTGGTCATCGGGTGCGACTCGGTACTCGAACTCGACGGCGAGGCGCTCGGCAAACCGGCCGACGCCGAGGAGGCCACGGCCCGCTGGAAGTCCATGCGGGGGCGGTCCGGCGTGCTGCGGACCGGACACAGCCTGACGGACACCGCGAGCGGCCGGACCGTCTCCGAGACCGCCTCCACGACGGTGTGCTTCGGCGAGCCGACGGATGCCGAGATCGCCGCCTACGTGGCCACGGGCGAACCGCTCCACGTCGCGGGCGCCTTCACCCTCGACGGGCGCTCGGCCCCGTTCGTGGACTCGATCGACGGCGACCCGGGCAATGTCATCGGCCTGTCGCTGCCGCTGCTGCGGCGGCTGCTGGGCGAGCTGGGGATCCCGGTCACCGATCTCTGGGTCTGAGATCTCCGGGTCTGAGATCTCCGGGTCTGAGATCTCCGGGTCCGGGCGGGCCCGCCCGGACCGGGTGGCCGGCTGTCGGTCAGGCGGGGGCGGGCGCCGCCGGCTGGTCGGTGCCGGCCTGCTCGGCCGGCTTCTCCTGGCCGGGGCCGTACGCCACCAGCGCCAGCACGACCAGGCCGAGCACCACCATCATGAACACGAACGCGCCCCAGCCGACCAGCCCCACGGTCAGCGCGCCCAGCACCCCGTGGATGACGGCGCAGCAGATGAGAACGATCCGGGCGATCCGGCCCGGGGCCCGGTCGCGGATGCCGGCCAGCAGGAGCAGTACGCCGCACAGCAGCAGGAACGCTCCGGAGATGCCGCCCAGCACCCAGGTGCTGTTGGCCATGACCCCGGGGTCCATACCCGCCAGGGACATGTCCTGGTTCTTCACGAACGTCGCCATGACACCGTTGATGATCACGATGCCCACGGCCTCCGCGAACAGCACGATCGCGGCTATGAATGCCACCGGCCTGCGCACTTTGGTGCTCACCCCCTGTTACCTGCCTCTGTTACCTGCAGTACGTGCGATAGCGCGGACCCTACTAATCGGTAACGCCGCGGACAAGAGGTTCGGCGACGTTCGTTCCCCCGTCGTGCGTCGGGCAAAGAATTGCGCACCCGTTAGTAGGAATCAGACAAAGAAACATGGGGGCTCGCTGCCCGTACCGACAGAGACCTGGACCACACCTCGTGGCTACTGTGCGGTTATGGTTCCCGGCGTACCGTGGTGCCACAAGGGATTTCGCGACTCGAGCAAGCCTCGAATCACACTCCGTGTGTGCAAGCTCACCATTGGGGACGGGTCGTAGGACCGTGTCGGTTGTCCCTAAACTCAGCTTGTTTCAAGGAGGGAGCCATCGTGCGCAAGGTGCTCATCGCCAACCGTGGCGAAATTGCTGTCCGTGTTGCCCGAGCTTGCCGGGATGCGGGAATCGGGAGCGTAGCCGTCTACGCGGACCCGGACCGCGACGCTCTGCATGTACGTGCGGCCGACGAGGCATTCGCTCTGGGCGGTGACACCCCGGCCGCCAGCTACCTGGACATGGCCAAGGTGCTCCAGGCTGCCAAGGACTCCGGGGCGGACGCGATCCACCCGGGTTACGGATTCCTCTCGGAGAACGCCGAATTCGCCCAGGCCGTACTGGACGCGGGCCTGACCTGGATCGGCCCGCCGCCGCAGGCGATCCGGGACCTCGGCGACAAGGTCGCCGCCCGGCACATCGCCCAGCGCGCCGGTGCGCCGCTGGTGGCCGGCACCCCTGACCCGGTCGAGGGTTCCGCCGAGGTCGTCGCCTTCGCCGAGCAGCACGGGCTGCCGATCGCGATCAAGGCCGCCTTCGGCGGTGGCGGGCGCGGGCTGAAGGTCGCCCGCACGCTGGAGGAGATCCCGGAGCTGTACGACTCCGCGGTCCGCGAGGCCGTCGCCGCGTTCGGGCGCGGGGAGTGCTTCGTCGAGCGCTACCTCGACAAGCCGCGGCACGTGGAGACCCAGTGCCTGGCCGACACCCACGGCAACGTGGTCGTCGTCTCCACGCGTGACTGCTCGCTCCAGCGCCGCCACCAGAAGCTGGTCGAGGAGGCCCCGGCGCCGTTCCTGTCCGAGGCGCAGAACGCCGAGCTGTACGCGGCGTCGAAGGCGATCCTGAAGGAGGCCGGCTATGTCGGCGCCGGCACGGTCGAGTTCCTCGTCGGCACGGACGGCACGATCTCCTTCCTGGAGGTCAACACCCGCCTCCAGGTGGAGCACCCGGTCACCGAGGAGGTCAGCGGCCTCGACCTGGTCCGTGAGATGTTCCGTATCGCCGACGGCGAGGAGCTGGGCTACGACGACCCGGCGGCGCGCGGTCACTCCTTCGAGTTCCGGATCAACGGCGAGGACCCGGGCCGCGGCTTCCTGCCCGCCCCCGGCACCGTCACCGTGTTCGACCCGCCGAGCGGTCCCGGCGTCCGCCTCGACGCGGGCGTCGAGTCCGGTTCGGTCATCGGCCCCGCCTGGGACTCGCTGCTGGCGAAGCTGATCGTGACGGGTGCGACGCGTGAGCAAGCACTGCAGCGCTCGGCCCGCGCGCTGGCCGAGTTCAACGTCGAGGGCATGGCCACCGCCATCCCGTTCCACCGTGCGGTCGTGGCCGACGCGGCCTTCACCGACAGCCCGTTCCGGATCCACACCCGTTGGATCGAGACGGAGTTCGTCAACGAGATCCCGGCCTTCGCCGCTCCGGCCGACGCGGAGGCGGACGAGGAGTCCGGCCGCGAGACCGTGGTCGTCGAGGTCGGCGGCAAGCGCCTCGAGGTCTCGCTGCCCTCGTCGCTCGGTATGAGCCTCGCCCGAACCGGACTCGCGGCGGGCGCCAAGCCCAAGCGCCGTGCGGCGAAGAAGTCCGGCTCCGCGGCCTCCGGCGACACCCTCGCCTCCCCGATGCAGGGCACGATCGTGAAGATCGCCGTGGAGGAGGGCCAGGAGGTCAAGGAGGGCGACCTGATCGTCGTCCTGGAGGCCATGAAGATGGAGCAGCCCCTCAACGCGCACCGCGCCGGCACGGTCAAGGGCCTGGCCGCCGAGGTCGGCAGCTCGGTCTCCTCCGGCGCCGTCATCTGCGAGATCAAGGACTGATCCGCGCGGCACCCGTTCCACCGGCGCCCCTGTCATGTCGTACGACGTGGCAGGGGCGCCGGTCATGGGGCGGCTGCCCACCCGCCTCCGGGACACCGCACCGGACGCGCGGTGGCATCCTGGACCCCGGCGGCGGAACCAGGGAGGACTGCGCAATGGCGATGAGCACGGCACCGACACCGGCCCGGCCCATGCGCGCCGACGCGCGCCGCAATTACGACCGGCTGCTGGCCGAGGCCCGTACCGCCTTCGCGGAGCACGGCACGACGGCGTCCCTGGAGGATGTCGCGCGCTGCGCGGGGGTGGGCATCGGCACGCTGTACCGGCACTTCCCGACCCGGCACGCGCTGATGAGCGCCGTCTTCCAGGAGGCGGTGGCCGATCTGATCGCCCGCTCCCGCGAGCTGGCCGGGGCGGAACGGCCGTGTGACGGGCTGGTGGAGTGGCTGGGTGCGATCATCACTCATGCGGGTGAGTACCGCGGGCTGGCCCAGGCCCTCATGTCGACGTGCCGGGACGAGACTTCGGCACTGTCCCGGTGCAATGTGCCGCTGCGCGCGGCGGGTTCGGTGCTGCTGACCCGTGCTCAGGCGGGCGGGGCGGTGCGGGTCGATGTGTCCATCGACGATCTGATGCAGCTCACGAATGCGATAGCTCTGGCCGCCGAGCAGTCGCCGGACGATTCGGGGCTGGCGGAGCGGTTGCTGACGCTGACGGTGCAGGGGCTGAGCTCTTCCAGCCCGTCCGGGGGCGGCTCCAGCCCGTCCGGGGGCAGCTAGCTCCAGCCCCTCCGGCGTTTGAGGAGCGGGGGTACGGGGG
>NZ_JBHVWF010000177.1:0-14814 GCF_042882365.1 Streptomyces sp. NPDC058221
CCGCTGTACAGGAACCTGAAGGTCACCAAGGACAAGCGGGATCTGTTCGTGCCCTACCAGGACCCGGACATCGGCGCCGCGTTCTCCTTCAACACGGTCCTCTCGATCCCCTACGCGATCGACCGGATCGTGCCCCTGCTGACGGCCGTCAAGTAGCCGGCCTCCCCGCCCCAGCAGGACGACCGACCGGAGGTGCTCGTACGGCGGTGTGCCGGCCCGGCACGCCGTCGCACGGGACGCCCTCTCCTTGCCGTACGTCACCAGGGAAAGGCCATTCGTACGATGTTTGACGCCGAGCCGGACCGGACATCCACCGTCGGAACACCCGTGACCGGTGCACAGGCCGGGATCTGGCTTGCCCAGCAGATCGAGCCCGACAGCTCCGCCTACAACATCGTCTTCGCCCTGGACCTGCGCGGCGGCATCGACCTCGGCCGGCTCACCGCAGCCGTCCGGCAGGCGGTCGGTGAAGCCGACTGTCTGCACGTCGTGTTCACCCCGGGGGACGGCGGCCCGCGCCAGAGCCGAGCGGCCGTACCCGTGGAGGTGCCTGTCGTCGACCTGCGCGATGCCCCCGACCCCGAGACGGCCGCCGCCGACTGGACGGCCACCGAACGTGAACGGCCCGTGGACCTCGGCGGGGGACCGCTCTTCGCCCAGGCGCTGCTCCGGCTCGCCGACGACCACGTCCGCTGGTACCAGCGCTACCACCACATCGTGCTCGACGGGATGGGCGTGACCCTGCTCACCCGCCGTGCCGGTGAGCTCTACACCCAGGGCGAGCACGCCCCCGCCCGCCCCGACTGGTCCCTCAACCGGCTCGTGGACGCCGACCGGGACTACCGTGCCTCCGCACAGCACGAGGCGGACCGTGCCTGGTGGCAGCAGCGGCTGGCAGGCCGTCCCGAGCCCGTGCGTCTGGTCGAACGCGCCCCGTCCCTGATGACACGGCGGCTGCGGCGCACCGCCGGACTTCCCGCGCAGGACGCCGAACGGCTGGACACCGCCGCCGCGGGCGCCGGTGTCCGGCCCTCCCGGCTGCTGATCGCCGCCGTCGCCGCCTATCTGCACCGGGTCACGGGCGAGCAGGACCTCGTCATCGGCCTGCCGGTCGCCGCCCGTCGGGACGCCGTGTCTGCCGCAGTCCCGGGCATGGTCTCCAACATCGTCCCGCTGCGGCTGACCGTCCGCCCCGGCACCACGGGCGCCGCCCTCGTCGACGACGTGCGCCGGGTGGTCTCCGACGCGGCCACGCACGGGCGCCACCGCGCCGAGGACCTGGCCAGGGACCTCGGCCTGGCCGACGGCGTCCCGGAGCTCGTCGGACCCACCGTCAACATCCTGCCCGGGGGAGAGGAACTGGGCTTCGACGGGCTGCGGAGCGAACTCCGCCCCGAGTGGCTCGGCCCGGTCAGCGACCTGGCCTTCGCCTTCACCGAGAGCCGCGACGGCCACACCGTCACCCTCCACCTCGACGCGGACGCGGACCTCTGCGACGCGGAGACCCTTCGCGACCACGAACGCCGCTTCCTCGCCGTGCTGCGCGCCCTCGTCGAGGACCTCGACCGGCCCGTGGGCCGCATCGAGCTGACCACAGGCGCCGAACGGGACCGGCTGCTGGGCGAGTTCGCCGCCGATCCGCGCGAGGTCGCCGAACTGTCCTGGCCCGCCGCCTTCGAAGCGCAGGTGCGCCGCTCACCCGATGCCGTCGCGCTCGTGTACGAGGACCGAGAGGTGGACTACGCCGCACTCAACGCCGCCGCCAACCGGCTCGCCCGGCTCCTCGTCTCCCGTGGGGTGCGCGCGGGGGACGTCGTCGCCGTGGCCCTGCCGCGGTCCCCGGAACTCGTGGTGGCGCTGCTCGCGGTGATGAAGGCAGGTGCCGCCTATCTTCCGCTGGACGCCGACCACCCCCGGGACCGGACCGCCTACATGCTGTCCGACGCGGGGGCAGGCACCGTGCTCACGGTACGCGAACTCGCGGGCCTCCTACCGGAGTCGGATGCGTCCCGAATCCTGCTCGACGATCCGGCCACCGCAGCCGCCCTCGCCGCCCTGGACGGCACCGACCCCGGCACCCCGGTCGCCCTGGACCAGGCCGCGTACGTCATCTACACCTCCGGCTCCACCGGCCGCCCCAAAGGGGTGGTCGTCACCCACGACGGGGTCGGCAGCCTCGTCGCCACGGCCACCGACCGGATCGGTGTCACCGCCGCGAGCCGCGTCGTGCAGTTCGCCTCCGCCGGCTTCGACGTGACGGTCTGGGACCTGGTCATGTCGCTGTGCGTCGGCGGCCGGATCATCGTCGTCCCCGCCGAGCGGCGGGTCGCCGGCCCCGCCCTCACCGACTACATCGCACAGCACCGCGCCACCCATATGATCCTGCCCCCGTCACTCGTCTCCGCGCTGCCGCAGGACTGCGAACTGCCCGAGGGGGCCGTCCTCGTCGTCGGCACCGAGGCCGTCCCGATCGAGCTGATCGCCCGCTGGACCGGACGGCTCCAGGTCGTGGTGGCGTACGGACTGACCGAGGCGAGCGTCAACTCAACGCTTTGGACGGCACGTTCGGGACGGCCGGGACCCGCCCCCATCGGACGGCCCGACCCCAACACCCGCACCTACGTCCTGGATTCGGCCCTGCGCCCGGTCCCGGTGGGTGCCGAGGGCGATCTGTACGTCGCAGGGCGCGGCCTCGCCCGCGGCTATCTGGGCCGCTCCGCCCTGACGTCGGAGCGGTTCGTCGCCGACCCGTACGGCGGGCCCGGCAGCCGGATGTACCGCACCGGCGACCGGGTCCGCTGGGGCGCCGACGGCAATCTGGAGTTCCTGGGCCGGGCCGACGGCCAGGTCAAGATCCGCGGCCACCGCATCGAACCGGGCGAGATCGAGAGCGCCTTCATGGCCGCTCCGGGAATTGCCCAGGCCGCCGTCCTCGTCCGTGACGACCACCGGGGCGTCAAGCGCCTCGTCGCCTATCTGGCCGGAGAGGGGGACGCCGCCGCCACCGAGAGCGCCGTCACCGCCGCCCGGGCCCGGGTGGCCGGCGCCCTGCCGGACCACATGGTGCCCACCGCCGTCGTCGTCCTGGACGGGCCCCTGCCGCTCACGCCCAACGGCAAGCTCGACCGCCGCGCGCTGCCCGAGCCCCGCTGGACGGCGGTCAACGGCACCGACGCACCCGACGGCCCGGCCGAGACGGTGCTCGCCGCGCTCTTCGCCGAACTGCTCGGCCTGCCGGCCGTGGGCGTCCGGAGCAGCTTCTTCGAACTGGGCGGCGACAGCATCGTCGCGATCCAGCTGGTGAACCGCGCCCGCGACGCCGGTCTCACGATCAGCCCGCGCGACATCTTCCGGCTCCGCACCGTCGCCGCCCTGGCCGCCGCTGCCGGAAACGTGCCGGCGGCCCCGACAGCGGCGGCCGTGCTGGACGAGGACGCGCTGCCCGTCTCGCCGCTCCAGGAGGGCTTCTTCTTCCACGCGGCGTTCGACGCGGGCGCCGCCGACCTCTACCTGGTGCAGGAACTCCTGGACCTGGACGGGACCGTCGACCCGGACCGGCTGCGATCGGCCCTGCAACTGCTGCTTGACCGGCATCCGTTGCTCCGCGCCTCGTTCCGTCAGCTGCCGGGCGGCGAAGTCGTCCAGCGCCTCGCGGGCGACGTCACCCTGCCCTGGCGCGAGGCGGACACCGCCGACACCGCCCTGGACGACGTGCTCCGCGCCGACCGGGACGAGCCCTTCGACCTGGCACGGCCACCGCTGCTGCGCGCCACGCTCGTCCGCGACGGCCGCCGGTACCGGCTGCTTCTCACCCTGCACCACATCGTCGCGGACGGCTGGTCCGTCTCCGTGCTGCTGCGTGAACTCACCGCCGCCTACCGGGGCGAGGAGCTTCCCGACCCCGCCGACCCCCGCCCCTACCTGGCCTGGCTTGCCGCCCGGGACCGCGACGCCGCACGTCACGCCTGGCGGCAGGCACTGTCCGGGCTGGAGGGCCCCACCCGGCTCTCCGGCCTCGTCGCGGCGCCGGTCGAGGAACGGGCCCCGGCCAGGCCGGAACAGGTCGACACCCGGCTGCCCGAGGAGTTCACCGTCACCCTCAGCGCGTATGCCCGCGCCCACGGCCTCACCCTGAGCACCGTCGTGCACGGTGCCTGGGCACTGCTGCTCGGCGCGCTCACCGGCAGCAGCGACATCGTCTTCGGCACCACCGTGTCCGGCCGTACCACCGAGGTGGCGGGCCTGGACTGTGCGGTGGGCCTGTTCATCAACACCGTCCCCGCCCGGGTCGGTCTCCGCCCGCAGGAAACGCTCACCGAAATGCTGCGACGCGTCCAGGACGAACACACCACCCTCCTGGACCACCAGCACCTGGGCCTGGCCGACATCCAGCGGATCACGGGCGGCGGTGAACTCTTCGACACACTCGTGGTGTTCGAGAACCACCCGGCCGCCGAGCTGTCCGCCGTCGGAGGGCAGGAGGCGCTGGGCATCACCGGCAGCGAGGTCCTCGACGCCGTGCACTACCCCCTCGCGCTCGTCGTCGAGCCCGGCGACGACGGGCTGCTGCTGCGCTTCAAGCACGACGCCACCCGCTTCGACCAGGTGACCGTGGCCGTCCTCGCCAACCGGTTCACCGCCCTGCTGCACACCCTGGTCTCCGAGCCCGGCCGCACCGTGGCACGGACCGGTGTGCTGTCCGAACGGGAGCACGCCCACCTCGCCGGGCTCAACGCCACCGGGCGGACCGTACCCGAGGCCACGCTCGCCTCGCGCTTCGCCGCGCAGGCGGCCCGCACCCCCGACGCCACGGCAGTCGTCTTCGAGGACACCACCCTCAGCTATGCCGAACTCGACCGACGGGCAGAGGCGTTGGCCCGGCGGCTGCGCTCGCGCGGAGCGGGTCCGGAGAGCTGTGTCGCGGTCGCCGTGCCCCGGTCGGCCGAACTGATGGTCGCGCTGCTCGGTGTCCTCAAGTCCGGCGCCGCCTATCTGCCCGTCGACCTCGATTACCCCGCCGAGCGCATCGCGTTCGTGCTCGGCGACTCGGGTGCCCGTACGGTCGTGACCACCGCGGAGGCGGCCGGGCGGCTGCCCGCCGCGCCGGGCCTCGGCCGGCTGCTCGTCGGCGGGGACGACTGGGACGGCGTGGACACGGACGTCCACGCAACCCCCGTACAGCAGGCAGGACCGGACCACCCGGCCTATCTGATCTACACCTCCGGCACCACCGGGCGCCCCAAGGGCGTCACCGTCACCCACCGGGCCGTGGTCAACCGGCTCACCTGGATGCAGGGCGAGTACGGACTGGGCGCGGACGACCGGGTCCTGCAGAAGACCCCGGCCTCCTTCGACGTCTCCGTATGGGAGTTCTTCTGGCCCCTGGTGGCGGGCGCGACCGTCGTCCTCGCCCGCCCCGGCGGCCACCGTGACCCCGGCTACCTGGCAGAGTTGATCCGGTCACGCCGGATCACCACGCTGCACTTCGTGCCGTCCATGCTGGCCGCGTTCACCCAGGCGCTGGACTCCGCCGACGGCCACCCGGACTGGGCGCGGAGCCTGCGGCGGGTGTTCAGCAGCGGTGAGGCCCTCACCGGCGCCCAGGCCAGGGACTGGACGGCGCTGACGTCCCGTGACGGACGGGCTCCCGTCCCGCTGCACAACCTCTACGGGCCGACCGAGGCCGCCGTGGACGTGACCTCCTTCGCCTACGACGGCGATGCCGCGTCCGCCGTCGCCATCGGGCGCCCGGTGTGGAACACCCGGCTGCATGTACTGGACCCGTTCCTGCGCCAGGTACCGGACGGGGTGCCCGGGGAGCTCTACCTCGCCGGTGTGCAGCTGGCCCGCGGCTATCACAACCGGCCCGGCACGACCGCCGAGCGGTTCGTCGCCGATCCGTTCGGCGGGCCGGGCGAGCGCATGTACCGCACCGGGGACCTGGTGCGGCGCCGCGCCGACGGCGTCGTCGAGTACCTGGGCCGCACCGACCGGCAGGTCAAGATCCGGGGCAACCGCGTCGAGCTCGGTGAGATCGAGGCCGCCCTGGCCGCCCTGCCGGGCGTCGCCCGTGCCGCGGTGATCGTCCGCGACGGCGCGCTCGCCGGATACGCGGTGCCCGCCCCCGGCACCGTCCCGGACACCGGCGCCCTGCGTGCCGCGCTGGCCGACGTGCTGCCCGCGCCCATGGTGCCGGGGACCGTCCTGGTGCTGGACGCACTGCCGCTGACGCCCAGCGGCAAGCTCGACCAGAACGCCCTGCCGGCCGCCGGACCCGCCGCCGGAACCGGCGGGCGGGCGCCCCGTGACGAGCGCGAGAGTGCCCTGTGCGAGATCTTCGCCGAGGTGCTCGGCCTACCGGAGACCGGCGCGGACGACGACTTCTTCGTCCTCGGTGGCGACAGCATCGGCTCGATCACGGTCGCCACCCGGGCCCGCGCGCGCGGGCTGACGATCGGCCCCCGTGAGGTGTTCGAGTGCCGCACCCCGGCGGCCCTGGCCGCCGCCGCAGCGCTTTCTGCCCCGGCCCGGGCCGTCCCCTCCGCTCCCGGACCGGCCGCCTCCGGCGACGCCGTGACCGTGCCCGCCGCCGAGGCCGGGCAGGCGGCCGCCGCGCTCCAGGCCGTGCTGGCCCTTCAGGAGCAGTCCGGCGCCGGCGTCGACCCGGCCCTGCGGGCCCTGCTGGACCAACTGACCTCCGCCGCGGGGACCCCGCAACAGCCGGAGCCGTCCGCCCCGCTGGGCGCACTGGTGCTCTCACCGCAGGAGAGCGACCGCGTCGCCACCGTGGCCGGACCCCTCCCGGTCGCCGACGTCTGGCCGCTCTCCCCGCTCCAGGAGGGCATGTACTTCCACGCCACCTACGACGCGGGCGAGGCGCTCGACGTCTACCTCTCCCAGGAGACCCTGGACTTCGACCACCGGGTCGACGCGGACCGGCTGCGTGCCGCCTGCCGCACGCTGCTGGCCCGCAACACCGGGCTGCGGGCCGGATTCACCGCCGACGGACTGCCCCGCCCGGTCCAGTTCATCGTCGACGGGGCCCAGATCCCGCTCGTCGAGGAGGACCTCTCCGGGCTGTCCGCCGCCCAGCAGCACAGCCGGACCAGGGAACTGCTGGCCGCGGACCGGCGGCAGCGCTTCGACCTGTCCGCGCCCCCGCTGTGCCGGCTGCTGCTCATCCGGTTCGGCGACGGCCGGGACCGGCTCGTGATCACCCATCACCTCATCCTGTGGGACGGCTGGTCCGCGTGGCTGTTCCTGGAGGAGCTGTTCACGCTGTACGAGCGGTCGGGCGACGCCACCGGACTGCCGGTCCCCGGCTCCTACCGCGACTACCTCGCCTGGCTGGACGAGCAGGACACCTCGGCGGCCCTCGGCGCCTGGCGCCGGGCGCTGTCCGGCTTCGACGAACCGACCCTGCTCGCCCCGTCCGGCCGCGACACGGGACCGGTCATCCCGGCGGACTTCGACACGGTGCTGACGCCGGAGGCCGGTGAACTGCTGCGCGCCACCGCACGCCGGCACGGGCTCACCCTGAACACCGTGCTGAACGCCGCCTGGGGGCTGGTGCTCTCGGCGATGACCGGCCGCATGGACGTCGTCTTCGGCACCGCCGTCGCCGGACGGCCCGCGGACGTACCGGACGCGGCCGGAATCATCGGGATGTTCCTCAACACCATCCCGGCACGCATCGCGTTCACCCCCGACGAGCCGCTGCTCGCCCTGATGCGCCGCATCCAGTCGGAACGCGCGGCCGTCATGCCGTACGAGTACGTCGGACTCGGCGCGCTCCAGCAGGAGACGGGCCACCGCCGGCTCTTCGACACCCTGTTCGTGCTCCGCTCGGCCGACGGCGAGGACCGCGCCGCCCAGCTGCGGCACCGGCACGGCATCACCGCCATGTCGAACGTGGACGGCACCCATTTCCCGCTCACCCTGATCGTCACGCCCGGGAGCCGGCTGCGGATCACCCTGGCGGCCCGGCCCGACCTGTTCGACGCGGAGGCCGCCCGCACGATCCTCGACCGGTTCACGGCCGTGCTCGGCCGGCTCGCCCAAGCCCTCGCCGCCGACGACGCGGCCGGGGCCGGGACGGCGGGTCTCGACCTGCTGCTGCCCGCCGAGCAGGCCGCGACGGCCGCCGCGCAGCGCGCCGGCCGCGAACCGGTGCCCGACGAGACCGTCGCCGATCTGCTCGCCGAGCAGGTCGCCCGGACCCCCGACGCCGTGGCGCTCGTCTTCGGTGAACGCTCCCTCACCTACGCCGAACTGGACGCCCGCGTCAACCGGCTCGCCCGGCTGCTGCTCGCCCGGGGCGCCGGCCCGGAGAAGGTGGTCGCACTCGCGCTTCCCCGCTCCATCGACATGGTCGCCGCGCTCTTCGCCGTACTGCGCACCGGCTCCGCCTATCTGCCGCTCGACCTTGACCATCCGGCCGACCGGCTGCGCCTGATGGCACGGGACACCGGACCGCTGTGCCTGGTGTCCACCAGCGCCGTAGCCCCGTCCCTGCGCGACGAGGAGGGGGCCGTAGCCCCCGAACTCCTGCTGGACGAACCGTCGGTGGCAGCCGAGCTGGCCGCCCTCCCGGGTGACGCGATCACCGACGCCGAACGGCCGGCGTTCGCGCACGGGCTGCCGGGCCGCCTCGACCACCCCGCGTACGTGATCTACACCTCCGGCTCGACCGGCCGGCCCAAGGGCGTCGTCACCCCGTACCGCGGCCTGACGAACATGCAGTTCAACCACCAGAAGGAGATCTTCGACCCGGCCATCGCCTCGGCCGGCGGCCGGCGGCTGCGGATCGCGCACACGGTGTCCTTCGCCTTCGACATGTCCTGGGAGGAACTGCTCTGGCTCGTCGAGGGCCATGAGGTGCACGTCTGCGACGAGGAGCTGCGCCGCGACGCCGAGGCACTGGTCGCCTACTGCGACAGCCACCGCATCGACGTCGTCAACGTGACGCCCACCTACGCCCAACTGCTCATCGAGGA
Organism: Streptomyces sp. NPDC058221; assembly: GCF_042882365.1. NCBI lineage: Bacteria > Bacillati > Actinomycetota > Actinomycetes > Kitasatosporales > Streptomycetaceae > Streptomyces > Streptomyces sp. NPDC058221. Next base: position 8,997 of record NZ_JBHVWF010000177.1, read on the forward strand.
AGGCCTCCTCGACCGGGACGAGGACGCCGGAAAGCACCGGCCCGCGCTCGTCCTGCTCGGCGGCGAGGCGGTCCCCGACACGGTGTGGGCCCGGCTGCGCCGCACCGAGGGCACCTACGGCTACAACCTCTACGGGCCGACCGAGTACACCATCAACACCCTCGGCGCCTCCACGTCCGACAGCGCGACCTCCACGGTCGGCGTGCCGATCCGGGGCACCCGCGCCCATGTGCTGGACCCGATGCTGCGCCCCGTACCGCCGGGCAGCCCCGGCGAGCTGTACATCGCAGGCACCGGACTGGCCCGCGGCTACCACGACCGGCCCGGCACGACCGCCGAGCGGTTCGTCGCCGATCCGTTCGGCGAGCCGGGCGAGCGCATGTACCGCACCGGCGACCTGGTACGCCAACGCCCCGAAGGGCTCCTCGACTTCCTCGGCCGCACCGACGACCAGGTGAAGATCCGCGGCTACCGCATCGAGCTGGGCGAGATCTCCTCCGCCCTGTCGGCGCACCCCGAGGTCGCACATGCCGCGGTCGTCGTGTCGGAGCGGGCGGGCACCAAGCGGCTGGTCGGCTACGTCGTCCCCGAGGAGGGCGCCGGGACCGACGGCGCGCTGGCCGGGCGGCTGCGCGGCCATCTGAAGGCCGGGCTGCCGGACTACATGGTCCCAGCCGCGCTCGTCACCCTCGAAACGCTGCCCCTGACCGTCAACGGCAAGCTGGACGTCAGGGCCCTGCCCGCCCCCGACCTCGCCGGGACCGGCAGCGGCCGCGCTCCCCGCACCCCGCGGGAGGAGACGCTCTGTGCGCTGTTCGCCGAGGTGCTCGGGCTGCCCGCGGGCAGTGTGGACATCGACAGCGACTTCTTCGACCTGGGCGGGCACTCGCTGCTGGCGACCCGGCTGATCAGCCGGGCCCGCACCGCGCTCGACGCCGAGCTGGCGATCCGGGACCTCTTCGAGGCACCGACCGTCGCCGAACTGGTGGCGCGCGCCGCCCGCACCGACGGCTCCACCCGTCCGGCGCTGACCGCAGGCGAGCGGCCGGACCGGCTGCCGCTGTCCCACGCCCAGCAGCGGCTCTGGGTCATCCAGCAGATCGAGTGCACCTGGGCCGCGTACAACTTCTCGCTGGCCATGCGGCTGCGCGGCCCACTCGACCAAGAAGCGTTCCGTGCCGCTCTCGCCGATGTGGCGGAACGTCATGAGGCGCTGAGAACAGTCTTCTTCGCCGGCCCTGACGGTCAGGTCCTCCAGCGGGTACTGCCCGTCGAGCAGGCGCACCCCGTGATGGAGCCCCTCCGGGCCACCGAGGACGAGGTGCCGGGCATCATCGACACCGTCGTCAACCGGCCGTTCGACCTCGCCGCCGAACTGCTGCTGCGCGCCACCGTCGTGGAGCTGGCACCCGAGGACCACGTCGTCGTGCTGCTGCTGCACCACATCACCACCGACGAGTGGTCCGACCGGCCGTTCCTGCGGGACCTGGCCACCGCGTACGCGGCCCGCCTCGACGGCACGCCTCCCGGCTGGGAGCCGCTGCCCGTCCAGTACGCCGACTACGCCCTGTGGCAGGCCCGGCTGCTCGGTGATGCCACCGAAGCGGACAGCCTGGCCGCCCGCCAACTGGCCTACTGGCGTGCGGCGCTGGCCGGTGCACCGGAGGAGCTGGAGCTGCCCGCCGACCGGCCCAGGCCCGCCCGTCCGGCGTTCTCCGGGGCCGAACTCGACATCGCCTTCGACGCCCAGGTCCACGAAGGGCTGAAGAAGATCGCCCGGGAGTCCGGCGTGAGCATGTTCATGGTGGTGCACGCGGCCGTGGCCGCTCTGCTCCACCGCATGGGCGCGGGGACGGACATCCCGCTCGGCTCCCCGATCGCGGGGCGCGGCGACGAGGCGCTGGACGAACTGGTCGGGTTCTTCGTCAACACCCTGGTGCTGCGCACCGACGTGAGCGGCGACCCCAGCTTCACCGAGCTGCTCGCCCGGGTCCGGGACACCGACCTGGCGGCGTTCTCCCACGCGGACGTGCCGTTCGAATCGGTCGTGGAGGCCCTCAACCCGACGCGCTCGCTCTCCCGAAACCCGCTCTTCCAGGTGATGGTCGGCTACCACGCCCGCACCGGCGACGAGCTCCGGCTGCCCGGACTGGAGACGGAGTACGTGCCGTTCCGGATCCGGTCCGCCAAGTTCGACCTGGTGTTCAGCTTCACCGAGCACATCGCGGCGGACGGCGGCCCCGGCTCGCTCGGCTGCCGGCTGGAGTTCGCCACCGAGCTCTTCGACCGGGACACCGCCGAGCGGCTCGGCGAGCGGCTGCGCACGCTGGTCGCCGCGTTCGCCGCCGCGCCCGGACAGCCCATTTCCCGGGCCGAGATTCTCAGCGCCCCCGAACGGCAGTCGGTCCTGGAGGACTTCAACTCCACCGCCCGGGAGGTCGACGAGGAATCCCTGCCGGAGATGTTCGCGCGGCGGCTCGCCGAGCGGCCCGAGGCCGTCGCGGTGGTCGACCGCTCCCGCTCGGTGACGTACACGCAGCTCGACGACCGCGCCGGGCGCATCGCCCGGCTGCTCGCCGCTCATGGAGTGGGCGCCGAGAGCGTGGTCGGCGTGGCCGTGCCCCGGTCCGTGGACATGGTCGCCACCGTGCTCGCGACGCTGCGTCTCGGCGCCGCGTTCCTGCCGCTCGACATGGTCCACCCGGCGGACCGGCTCAGCTACATGATCGAGGACTCGGGGGCCGCCCTCGTGGTCGGCACCGAGCCCGTCGCCGGGAAGATCCCCGGGGTCGCGGGTGTGCCCGTGGTGCTGCTGGACGCACCGGACACCGCGGCGGCCCTGGACGCACCGTCCCGGACGGCAGCGCCCGGCGGTCCCGTCGGCCTGGACCGGGCCGCGTACGTGATCTACACCTCCGGCTCGACCGGGCGCCCCAAGGGCGTGGTCGTGCCCCACGAGGGAATTGCCTCCCTCGTGGCCACCGCCGTCGACCGCATGGGCCTGCAACGCGACAGCCGGGTACTGCAGTTCGCCTCCACCGGCTTCGACGTCTTCGTCTTCGAGCTCTCCATGGCGCTGTGCCACGGCGGCCGGCTCGTGCTCATCACCGACGAGGCCCGGGTCGCGGGACCGGCGCTGACGGAATTCCTCGCGGACCAGCGGATCACCCATATGATCCTGCCGCCGTCCCTGGTGTCTGCGCTCCCGCCCGGCTGCGAACTGCCCGAGGGATCCACCGTCCTGGTGGGCACCGAGACGGTGCCGCCGGACCTCTTCGGCCGCTTCGGCGCCAAGGCCCATCTGATCTGTGCGTACGGACTCACCGAGGCGACGGTCAACTCGACGCTCTGGCCCGCCCGCGAGCACGGCGGCAGCCCGGCCGGCCGGGTGCCCATCGGCCGGCCTGACCCCAACACCCGTGCCTACGTACTCGACGAGGGTCTGCGGCCCGTGCCGCCCGGAGTGGTGGGGGAGCTGTACGTCGCCGGGCGCGGGCTCGCCCGCGGCTACCTCGGCAAGGCGGCGCTCACCTCGGAGCGGTTCGTCGCCGATCCCTTCGGCGCACCGGGCAGCCGGATGTACCGCACCGGCGACCGTGCCCGCTGGCGCCGGGACGGCAACCTCGACTTCCTCGGCCGGGCCGACACCCAGGTGAAGGTGCGCGGCTTCCGTATCGAACTGGGTGAGATCGAGGCGGCGCTCGCCGGGCACCCGGCGCTGGCCCAGGCCGCGGTCGTCGCCGACCGGGACGGCGACATCGTCCGGCTGATCGCCTACGCCGTGCCCGAGTCCGGCGATCCGGACCCGCAGGAGCTGCGCGCCCATGTGGCCGGGCTGCTTCCCGAGTACATGGTTCCGGCCCTGGTGGTGCCGCTGGACGGCCCGCTGCCGCTCACGCCCAACGGCAAGCTGGACCGGGCCGCGCTGCCCGCGCCGGACTGGTCCGCGATGACGGGCGACGCCCGGCCGGCCACCGGCACCCAGGCCAGGATCGCCGCACTGTTCTGCGAGATCCTGAAGCTCGACGACGTCGGTGTGCACGACAGCTTCTTCGCGCTCGGCGGCCACTCCATGGCGTCGATGCGGCTGCTGGCACGTATCCGCACCGAGTTCGGCGTCGAGCTGAGCATCAGGGACGTCTTCGACGCGCTCACCGTCGCCGGGGTCGCCGGCGCGCTGGAAGGTGCGGCAGCCGCCCGCCCCGCACTGCGCCCGGCCGTGCAGCGAACCGAACCCCCGAGGGCGGCGCCCGTGCAGAACTGGCAGTGGCAGTCCCGCCGCGGGGGGCACGGCGTCGACCACGCGCTGACGCTGCGCTCCGCGGGAGGGCTCGACGCCGGGGTCCTGGCCGCGGCGCTCGCCGATGTGGTGGCCCGGCACGAGCCGCTGCGGACCGCCTTCACCGAACGGGACGGTGTCCTGTACCAGCGGCCCGCCGACGCCCCCGTCCTGACCGTCGAGACGTGCGCCGGCCTGGACTCCCGCCTTGCCGAACTCGTCGGCCGGGCACCGGATCCGTCGGTGGAGGCGCCGCTCGGGGCACATCTGCTGACCGGCCCCGACGGCAGGCAGGCGCTGCTGCTGACCATGCACTACCTCGCCGTCGACGAATGGTCCGTGGTTCCGCTCTTCCGCGACCTGGTCACGGCCCACGCGGCCCGTGCCGAGGGCCGGGCGCCGGCCTGGGAGCCGCTGCCGGTCGGCTACGGCGACTACGCCCACTGGGCGCACGACACGCTGGGCGACCTCGCCGACCCGGACAGCCGGGGCGGGCAGCAGCTCGCCCACTGGCGCCGGACGCTCGACGGACTGCCGAGGCGGCTCGCCCTGCCGGCCGATGGTCCGCGCCCGGCCGGCCAGGACCCGGCCACCCGGCCGGGGGACCGCGTCGGGTTCGTCCTCGACGAGGAGCTCCACGCCGCAGTGGACCGGCTCGCCCGTACCACCGGGACCAGCATGTTCATGGTGCTCCACTCGGCCCTCGCGGCGCTGCTCACCGGGCACGGCGCGGGCACCGATCTGCCGATCGGCACGATGGTCGCCGGACGCACCGACGACCGGCTCGCCGATCTGGTCGGCTGCTTCTTCAACACAGTGGTGCTGCGGACCGACACGGCGGGCGACCCGACCTTCGCCGAACTGCTGACCCGGGTAAGGGAGACGACGCTGAGCGCCCTCGACCGGCAGGACGTCCCGTTCGACGCGGTCGTGCGGGCCACCGGGCTGCCGCCGCGGGGGCCGCAGGTCATGGTGATCCACCACGAACAGGCCGACGCGGCACAGCTGGAGGGTGGCATCGGCTCACTGGAGGCCGTACCGACCGGCGTCACCCGGGCCGAACTGACCCTCAGCTTCCACGAGCCGCGCGGGGAGGGCCCGGTGCACTGCGCGCTGATCCACGCCACCGACCTGCTGGGCACCACCAAGGCCCGCCAACTGGCCGACGAATATCTGGAGTTGCTGCACCGTGTGGCAACTCATCCGGAACAGCCGCTGTCCGAGCTGTTCACCGCACCGTCCAAGAGGAGTGAAAACGCATGACGACCAACCCGTTCGAGGACCCGCAGGGCACCTTCCTGGTCCTCGTCAACGACGAGAACCAGCACTCGCTGTGGCCCGCCTTCGCCGAGGTGCCGGCCGGCTGGCGGACCGTGTTCGGCGCGGACACCCGTGAGGCGTGCCTCGCCCACGTGGAGGCGAACTGGACGGACCTGCGGCCGGCCAGCCTCATCGCCCTCCAGGGCTGAAGAGCACACAGCCGCCGCCCCACCGGGAGACCGTAACCGAGGGGCGGGGGCGGGGTGGTGAGGGGGGGGT
>NZ_JBHVWF010000178.1:0-14790 GCF_042882365.1 Streptomyces sp. NPDC058221
CAGCCCCGCCGCTTTGCCCCCCCCCCCCGGCGCTTAGCCGACCGGATCCACGGCCCCATTGCCCCCCCAGGTGGGGGACACCCCCCCCGGGGGGGGGACGTGGGCGTCCGCCCGGCCGGCCGGGGCTGTTGCCGCGGTGCTGTTCTCCATGGTGCGCAGGATCCCCCGGAGCCCGTCCGGGCGTCGTCGTACGCCGGAAGGCGGTGCCGGTACGCCCGGTGGAGTAGCGGCGGCCCCGGGCCACGTACCGGCTCACCGGGCGGCGTCGTCCTCCTGCCACTGGGCGTACGGGACGCGGGAGATCTCCCGTACGCCTCCGAAGGTGCCCCACTCATCCTTGCCGAGCCGGGTCAGCGGGCGCAGCCGGGTGACTTCCGGATGTCCGTCCTTCATGACGTCCTCGTCGACGGCGGCGTGCACCACCCTGCCGAGGACGACGGTGGAGTCGCCGAGCAGGACCGTGCTGTGCAGCTCGCATTCGAGGGCGACCGGCGATCCCGCAACCCGCGGCGGCTTCACCTTCAGGCTGGGCTCGGGCTCCACGCCGACGGCCTCGAACTCGCTGACGCCTCGGGGGAAGTCGGTCGCGGTCGCGTTGATCTGCTCGAAGAGGTGCTCCGGGGCGAAGTTGACCACGAAGGATCCGGTCTCCTCGATGTTGCGCAGCGAGTCCTTGCGTCCGACGGAGGTGAACTGGACGACGGGCGGGCTCACACAGGCGACCGTGAAGAAGGAGTGCGGTGCGAGATTGGCCGTCATGCCGTCCGGGGTGACGGTGGAGACCCAGGCGATGGGCCGGGGAACGACCACGGCGGTGAGCAGCCGGTAGAACGTGCCCCGGTCCATGTCCTGGGGATCGAAATCGATGCGCATGCCGATGATTGTCCCGCCCGGGGTTACGGGACCGCCTTCAGGGCCTGTCCGACCCTGGTCCGCCGGACAGGCCCTAGACCTCCGTCTCGCCCGGCCCCTCCGGCCCCTCCGTGCCGAACTGCTCGGCCCGCAGGGCGAGGTCCTGCAGCACGTCGGCGGACGTCACGTCCGTCTGGCCCGAGTCGTGCACCTGCGCCAGCATGGCGAACGCCAGGGTGAACGCTCCGACCAACTGCTCCACGGCACCTCCGACCTCCCGGCCGACCAGGCCCACCACGTCCTCGATCGTGGCGTCGTCGGGGATCGCGATCCGCGGCATCGTCTCGTTCAGAAGGGCGGTCACCACGGTCGAGTCGTTGCTCGGGTCGCCGCGGTCCGGGTCCTCCTCCAAGAGCCTGCGCATCTCGCCCGCCTCGGTGAGGATGCCGATCACACGCTTCACGACTTCGCTCTGCTCCATCCCGCGAGCATAGGTGCAGGCGCGGCAGCCGACGAGGACAACAGCGGTCCGCGGTCACCCGTGCCGGACACGACGGCGCGCCGGGGACGCCGACGCCCGCCTCTGCAACGGGCGCCGCGGCCGGTCCCGGACCCCGGAGGCGCACGGCACTTGGCGCCCGGGGCCCGTGGGCACAGACTGACCCGATGACGCAGCGTGTGGATCTCTCGACCGTGATGGACCGGATCTCCATCGATGCAGTGATCACCGGCTACGCGGTGGCCGTGGACGACGGCGAATGGACGGACTACCAAGCACTCTTCACCTCGGACGGCCGTGCGGACTACCGCACCGCAGGCGGTATCGAAGGGCCCGCCGCCGAGGTCGCGCAATGGCTCTCGCAGACGATGCTGCTTTTCCCCGTCCGTCAGCATCTGATCGTCAACCGCCGCATCGATCTGCAGGATCTCGGCGGCTACCCGGGCGACGGCGCCCGGGTACAGGCCGACTACATGAACCCGATGCGGCTCGGGAACGACGCCGAGGCCGCCGGGAAGGGCGAAGGGGAGGCCCGGCCGACCGCACCGAACTTCGTCTCCGGCGGGCGTTACACCTTCGAGCTGCTCCGCACCGACAGCGGCTGGCGGATCCGGGGCGTGACCGTCCAGGAGAAGTGGCGGAGCCTGTCGGGCACCCTCGCCGCCGACTGATCCACCCCGGTCCGCTTCCGCTGCCCCACACTGGGGGAGAACAGGGAGACGGGTCTCCGAGGGACCCAGTGATTCGGGCAGCACGAGGAGGCGCGCCATGCGGACCGGGGCCGGGCAGCGGTGCGAACGGATACTCGGCTCCCCCCTGTGGCGTGGCGTCGCGGCGCTCCTCGCCGGCGCACTGCCGGCGCTCGCGTTCCCTGCTCCTTCCTTGTGGTGGTTCGCCTACGTCGCCCTGGTGCCCCTGCTGCTGCTGATCCGCTCCGCCGGTACGGGCCGCCGGGCGGCGCTGGACGGCTGGCTCGGCGGTACCGGTTACATGCTGGCCGTGCACCACTGGCTGATGCCGAGTCTCCATGTGTTCATCGTGGTGCTGGCGGCCCTGCTGGGGCTGCTCTGGGCCCCGTGGGGGGTGCTGGTCTCCCGGCTGCTGGGCGGGACGCTGTCCGGCGCCGCGGTGGCGGCGGCGGTGATCGTGATCCCGTGCGGCTGGCTGATGATCGAATTCGCCCGCTCCTGGGAGGCGCTCGGCGGGCCCTGGGGGCTGCTCGGTGCGAGCCAGTGGCAGGTGACGCCCGCGCTGCGGCTGGCCTCGGTGGGCGGGGTCTGGCTGGTGAGCCTGCTGGTCGTGGCGGTGAACACGGCGCTCACCGTGCTGCTGGTGGCATCGGCTGCCCGCACCGCGGCCGTCGTCTCGCTCCTGGTGGGCGCCGTGGCCGTGGGCACGGTGTGGATGTGGGCGCCGCAGCCGGAGCGGTCGGGGGTGGCCAGGGTCGCCGTCGTGCAGCCCGGTGTCATCGAGGGGTCCGGCAGTGTGCAGCGCCGCCTGGCACGGAGTGAGGAGCTCACGCGCTCGCTGGCCGGGCGGGATCTCGACCTGGTCGTGTGGGGCGAGAGCAGCGTCGGGGTGGATCCGGTACGCAGGCCCGATGTCGCCGCCCGGATCGCGGCGCTGTCGCGCCTGGTGGGCGCGGATGTGCTGGTGAACGTGGACGCCCGGCAGACCGACGCGTCGGGCCGGACCGGCATCTTCAAGAGCGCCGTGCTGGTGGGCCCGCAGGGACTGACCGGGGACCGTTACGACAAGATGCGACTGGTGCCCTTCGGCGAGTACGTCCCGGCCCGTTCGGCGCTCGGCTGGGCCACCTCGATGGGCCGGGCGGCGGGCGAGGACCGGCTGCGCGGCACACGCCAGGTGACGATGGCGCTGCCCGGCCCGAACGCACTGCACATCGGCCCGCTGGTCTGCTTCGAGTCCGCGTTCCCCGACATGAGCCGGCGGCTGACCCGGGAGGGTGCCCAGCTGCTGGTCGCCCAGTCCTCCACCTCGTCCTTCCAGCACGGCTGGGCGCCCGCCCAGCACGCCTCGCTCGGAGCCCTGCGGGCCGCCGAGAACGGCCGGCCGATGGTGCACGCCACGCTCACGGGTGTCAGCGCGGTGTACGGCCCGCAGGGCGAGCGGGTCGGCCCTCCCGTCGGTACGGACACGAGCGCGGCGGCCGTCTTCGGCGTGCCCATGTCCAGCGGCACCACGCTGTATGTGCGGCTGGGTGACTGGCCGTTGTACGGCGCCCTGGCTGTCCTGGCGGCCTTCTGCGCCTTCGAGGGGGTGCGGTCCGTGCGCCGGCCCGGGGCCGCTGTTCCGGTGGGTGCGACCGCCGTGGACGTTCCGGACGACGGGGCGGCGGCTGTGGGGCCCGCCCGCACGTCGGCGGAGTCCCCGACGGGTTCCGCGCAGTGACTCATGGGTGGTGCGGGGTCAGAACCCGCTCCCGCCCGGACCGTTCACGGAGACGATGTCGCCCATGGCGTCGACGGTGAGCACGATCCGTTCGACCTTGTTGGTCACGCCGAGCACCAGCCACACCACGCCCCAGAGGAAGCAGCTGAACACCGTCAGGACGACGTGCAGCACATGGTTCAGGGGACGGCCCCTGACCATGACGACCTGGGTCTCGGAGCGGGACTCCACCCGCCAGCCGCTCGCGATCCGCTGGCTGACCGCCCAGTCGAGGATCAGGGCTCTCTGCATCGCGTCGGGCGGACGTCCGTCCGCCGAGTAGTAGCCGGGCGGCGGCTGGAGCGCGCTCCAGTTCTCCGGCTCGTGGTGGTGTTTCACCAGGTCACCTCCACGGGCCGGCCGTCCATCTCCTCAGCCTGCACCGGGGCCGCCGGGCGCGCATCCGGAGGAACGGCGGGCCCGGCCAGGACCTTGCGGACGCTCCTACGCGCAGTCCAGGTCGCGCAGGATGCGCTCGCACAGCTCGTGCGTCGCCAGGGCGTCCCGGGCACTCAGCAGTTTTCCGGCCCGCACGGCGTCCAGGAACGACAGCACGCTCTGCTCGATGCCGCGCTGGCGGGCCACCGGCACCCAGTCGCCACGGCGCCTGAGGCTCGGCTGGCCCTTGTGGTCGATCACCTCGGCGAGGTTGACGACTTCGCGCTTGGAGTCCTGGCCCGAGACCTCCAGGCGTTCCTCGGTCGAGCCGCTGAGCCGGTTCATCGCCCCGATGGCGGTGAAGCCGTCCCCGGACAGCTGGAGCACGACGTGGTGCATCAGGCCGTCGCGGATCCTGGCCCGTACGACGGTGTGCTCGACCGGCCCGGGGACCAGGAAGCGCAGGGTGTCGACCACGTGGATGAAGTCGTCGAGGACCATGGTCCTCGGCTCCTCCGGCAGCCCGACCCGGTTCTTCTGCATCAGGATCAGCTCGCGCGGGTGCTCGACGCACTGGGCGTAGCCGGGCGCCACCCGGCGGTTGAAGCCGACGGCGAGGCTGACACCGCGTGCCTCTGCCTGCTCCACCAGCCGCTCGGACTCCGCGAGGCCGTACGCGAGCGGCTTGTCGACGTACGTGGGGACGCCCGCCTCGATCAGCCGGCCGGCGATCTCCGGGTGCACGGCGGTCGGGGCGTGCACGAAGGCGGCGTCCAGCCCCTGGGCGAGCAGCGAGTCGAGGTCGGTGTGGCACTGTCCGGACGGGATCCGGTGGGCCGCTGCGACCGCTTCCAGGGTGGCGGGGGTGCGGGTCTGCAGATGCAGTTCGACCCCCGGTAGGGTGGTGAGTACCGGCAGATACGCCTTCTGCGCGATGTCGCCGAGCCCGATGCAGCCGACCTTCACAGGGTCTTCCTCTCGCTGGTCAGCGCCGTACGTCGCGGTCCTCGTCCGTGTGGGTCCGCTGCGGTGCCGCCGGCGCGTCCGTCGTCCGGGCAGCATACGTCTGCTGCGGGGGCTGCCAGTCGGCGATCCCGTCGAAGGTGCGCAGCACGAGACCGGGCCCGAGCCGGGCGACCGTCGACATCATGAAGTCGCGCACCGCGACGGACGCGGGCCCGGAGAGCCGCATGAGGCGGGAGACCTGTTCCGCCTTGCGGACGATGGCGCGGGTGCGCGGCAGCCGGTCGGCGGTGTACGCGGCCAGGCCCGCTCCCAGGTCGCCGTCCGGTGCCATGTGGTGGGCGAGCACGATCCCGTCCTCGATGGCCTGGTTGCCGCCCTGGCCCAGGGTGGGCGCCATCGCATGGGCCGCGTCTCCCAGGAGCGCCGTGCGGCCTCGGTGGAAGGCGGGCAGCGGCTCGGTCATCTGGTGGACGTCGTTGCGCAGGACGCCCCCGGGTTCCGCAGCGGAGATGATCCCGGGGATCGGCCGGTGCCAGTCGCCGAACCGGCGCCGCAGTTCCGCCCGTTCGTCGTCGGCTGCCCGCTCTCCCGCCGGAGCGACGGCCGCCCCGTACGCGTAGATCCGGCCGTCCTTCAGCGGCTGGCTGCCCCAGAGGGCACCACGGCCCCAGGTCTCGTGCGGGGCGAAGGGTTCGCCGGCCGCGGGGACGATGACGCGCCAGGTGGTGAAGCCCGCGTACGCAGGGCCGGGGTGGTCCGGGAAGAGCGTGCGCCGTACGGCCGAGTGGATACCGTCGGCGCCGATCACAAGCTCGGCCTCGATGTTCCCGTCCGGCGTTCCGATCACCGCGGGCCTGCCGCCCGCGACTCCCGGGTCCACCAGGGTGGCCGGGCAGCCGGTGCGGATGGCCGACCCGGGGAGTCCGTCGGCGATGCGGTCGATCAGGGTGGCCCGATGCAGCAGGACGAGCGGGCCGCCGAAGCGCTCGGCCGCGGCGGCGCTGTCGGTGCGGGAGAGCCAGCGGCCGTCCGGTGAACGCATACCGCCCTCACCCTGCCAGGCGGCCAGGGACCTGATCTCGTCACCGATCCCGATGACGTCCAGGGCGCGCTGCGCGTTGGGAGCGAGGCTGATTCCGGCGCCGATCGGCTCCAGCGAACCGGCCCGTTCCAGCACGGTGACCTGCCAGCCCGACCTGTGCAGGGCGACCGCCGCCGTGAGACCACCGATTCCGCTGCCGATGACGACCGCGCGGGGTGTGTCCATGACTCCTCCTCGATCCCGAATCCCAGGAACTACATCTGTAGTAGCAGGGTCAAACGTACTACACCTGTAGTTCCGACGGTAGGTTGTTCCCATGGCCACACGCACCACCGGCTCCGCCCGGGCCGATCTGATCACCGATGCCGCACTCGACCTGCTGGCCGAGCGCGGCATGCGAGGGCTGACCCACCGGGCAGTGGACGAACGGGCCGGACTCCCGCAGGGGTCGACGTCCAACTACGCCCGCACCCGACAGTCCCTGCTGGAGGCGACGGTGCGGCGCCTGGCGGAGCGCGAGGCAAAGGTCCTCGCACCGGGCGAACTCCCGGCGCCGGGCCCGGACACCGGCGCGGGCACTCCGGAGTCCGCCCCGGGCCCGCCACCGGACCTGTCCACACCTCACGGCCAGGACGCCCTGATCGCCGGTCTCGCACTGGCCCTGCACCGCTATCTGACCCGCCACCCCGAACTGCTCGTCTGCCGTTACGAACTCGCTCTGGAGGCCACGCGCCGTCCCGAGCTGCGGGCGTTCTTCGACGCGACGGGCCGGCAGTTCCGCGAACCCCTGGTCGCGCTCATGACGGCGTCCGGTTCGCCCGAGCCGGAACGGCACACGCTGTCCCTGGTGGCCTGGTGCGAAGGGCTGATGTTCTCGTGTGCGGCCGGTTCCTACAGCCGGTCCGTGCCGTCCGAGGCGGAGCTGCGCACCGGCTTCGGCGAGCTGTTGCGCGGGATGCTCGGGCGCTGACACGGGATGCCGTGGGGCTCCGGGGCAGGGGGCGCCACGCTGACCGGGTCACTCGTGCGGGGCAATCCGGGGTTTCCGGGCCACTCGATGACCGGTCCGCCCAGCAGAGTTGATCAGGTGCATCGAACCAGAACCATCGTGAGAGTCCTGGCCGGCGTGGCGGTCGCAGCTCTGTCCGGGTGCGTGTCCGTCCAGCCGCACCCGGGCACCGCGCCCAGTCCGGCGGCCAGCCGTCCGGCGGCCGGGGACCTGTCTCCGCAGATCGGCCGGCCCCCGGTCCGCGACACCCTGGAAGCCCTGCCGGACCCGAAGGCCTCCCCCTCGGCCACCACCGGCCGGACAGCCGCCGGCCGGGCACCGGCCGCCCCTCCGGCCACTCCGCACACCGGACCCCGCGCCCCGGCGCCCCGCGACAACCTCGGTCCGGCGCGCCCGCTGCCGCACAGGGCGCCGCCCTTCACCCCCGCCGCCCCCGTGCCGCCGCTTCCTGCGCCGGCCGGCGGGAAGGATGTCTGCGCGCTCGGACGGGGGTACGGGCACTGGCCCGCGGGAAGCCCGCAGTCGCGGATCTGTGATCACACCTACGGCCACTGACCGCACCGGCCGGCGGGGGCGGGGGCAGCCCGCCGGCGCGGGCCGCCCCCGCCCCCTCAGAACTCCCGCAGCCGCCGCTCCAGCCGCCCGATGGCTGCCCGGACCCCGTCCCCGTAGCCGTCGTCGGCCCCGCCGTCCGCGAGGACGCCGGAGGCGTCCCTGGCCCGATCCAGATGGATCCTGGCCGCCGCCGGACGCTGGAGCTTCATGTAGTCCGCCGCGAGGCTGAGGTGGAGCGACGGGTAGAACGCCCGTACCGCGAGCGCGTCCCGGTGCTCCGCCACCCGCTCCTCGGTCAGTGCCCGGGCGGCGGTCAGCGCCCGCAGGTCCCAGGCCAGCTCGTCACCGGGATCATCCTGGGTGTCCGCCATGTAGTGCGCGAGGGTGCACCGGTGCAGGGCGTCACCGTCCTCACCGATCTCCGCCCAGAGCAGGCCGAAGCGGTTGCGGGCCTCCTCCCGGTCGCCACCGTGCAACAGCATGATCGTCTGGCCGATTCTGGTCATGACGACGTCCGGCGACGCCTCCTGCTGCTCCGTCACTGCGGTCTCCCTCGCACCCGTCCACCTGCGCCCGACCGGATCCGATGCTTTCCAGACGGTTCCGGATGGTTCCGGCCGGTTCGACGCTAACCGCCGCGGCGCACAATCGCACTCAGGCTCCGGCGCGCCATCAGGCCAGGTCGGGGATGCGCCAGTCGATGGCCTGGTGCCCCTGCGCCGCGACGGCCTCGTTGATCGCGGTGAACGGGCGGGACCCGAAGAACTTCCTGGCCGAGAGGGGCGAGGGGTGCGCGCCCTTCACCACGACATGGCGCTCCTCGTCGATCAGCGGCAGCTTCTTCTGGGCGTAGTTGCCCCAGAGCACGAAGACCGCCGGGTCGGGACGGGAGGCGACTGCCCGGATGACCGCGTCCGTGACCTTCTCCCAGCCCTTGCCCTTGTGCGAGTTGGCCTCGCCCGCGCGCACGGTCAGGACGGCGTTGAGCAGCAGCACGCCCTGCTCGGCCCACGGCATCAGATAACCGTTGTCCGGGACCGGCAGGCCGAGCTCCTCCTTCATCTCCTTGTAGATGTTCCGCAGGGAGGGCGGGGTCTTCACGCCGGGCCGCACGGAGAAGCACAGCCCGTGCCCCTGGCCTTCGCCGTGGTACGGGTCCTGCCCCAGGACAAGGACCTTCACCCGGTCGTACGGGGTCGCGTCGAGCGCGGCGAAGACCTGCTCCCTCGGCGGGTAGACCGGCCCCGCGGCCCGTTCCTCCTCGACGAACTCGGTGAGCTCCTTGAAGTACGGCTTCTGCAGCTCTTCGCCGAGGACGCCCCGCCAGGACTCGGGCAGCAGGTCGGTGTCGGTCACTTCAACAACCTCCGGTAAGCAATTGGTTCTTGACCCCAGAACCTACCGGCGACCACTGACAACGGATCCGGGAGCCTGACGGCGAGGCCCCGGCCGGCGTCCGCTCGCCCGCCCGCTACCAGCTGGCCTTGCGGTACAGCTCCCACATCTGCATGACCGTCTGCGGGTCGAGCGCCCGCTCGCCACCGCCGATGTCCTCGCCCGCCGCCACATACAGCTTGGCCTGCCACAGCGGCAACAGCCGGACGTCGTCGACAAGGGCCTTCTGGGCCAGCTCGAACTGCTGGCTGACCGCGCCCCGGTCGCTCTCCTTGCGGGTCTGGGGCAGCACCTGCTTCGTGATCTCGTCCTTCACGTACGGCATGCCCGTGATGCTGTCCTTGCCCACGAAGGGGGCGATGAAGTTGTCCGGGTCCGGGAAGTCCGGGAACCAGCCCCGGCCGAAGACGGGGTACTCACCCTTGGTGAAGCCTTCCTGGAACGTGTTCCAGGGTCGGCTCTTCAGAGTGATCCTGAAGAGTCCGGAGGCCTCCAGCTGACGCTTGAGCTCGTCGAACTCGGGAGCCGTCGAGGATCCGTACCGGTCGGTGGTGAACCAGAAGGTCATCGCCACGGGACTGGTGATGCCGGCGTCGGTCAGGATCTTCCGGGCCTTCTTCGTGTCCGGGTCGCCGAAGGTGTCGAAGAAGCTGGTCGTGTGCCCCGCAATGCCCTTGGGCACCATCGAGTAAAGCGGCTCGGCGGTGCCCTGGTAGACCTTGGCCACCAGCGCGTCCCGGTCCACGAGCTGGGCGATCGCCCGCCGCACGGCCGGGTTCCCGGCGGCCTTGTCCTTCGGGTTGAAGACCAGGAAGCGAATGTCGGCGCCGACCGTCTCGACGAGCTGGAGGTCGCTGTTCTTGTCCTGGTTGTCCTCCAGGCTGACGACCTCCTCGGCGGACAGGCCCCGGTAGGTGGCGTCGATGTCGTTCTTCTTGAGCGCCGTCACCATGGCGCCGGACTCTTTGTAGTACCGGATGGTCACGGCGTCGTTCTTGCGGTCGGCGAACCCCTTGTAGTCGGGGTTCTTCACCAGCTCGGAGCGGTCGCCCGGCTTGTAGGAATCCAGCAGGTACGGGCCGGACCCGGTGACCTTGCCGTCGTCGCGGATCTTGTGTTCCGAGTAGTCGCTGGGCGCCACCAGTGACATGGCGGGCGTGGCGAGCACGAACGGGAACGTCGCGTCCGGCTTGGTCAGATGGAAGATGACCTCGCGGTCGCCCTTCGTCTCCACCCGGTCGAGCGAGCCGAGCATGCCGGTGGGACCGCCCTTGACCCCGATCGTCCTGATCCGGTCCATGGAGTACTTCACGGCCTCGGCGTCGAGCTTGTCGCCGTTGGAGAACTTCAGGCCCTCGCGGAGCGTGCAGCGGTAGGCGGTACTGGTCGTGTCGGTGAACTTGCAGTGGTCCGCCGCGTCGGGCTCGGGGCTCGTGCTTCCGGTGGGGAAGCTGACCAGGGTCTGGAACACATTGCGCATCAGTTCCCAGGAGCCGTCCCAGGCCGCCGCCGGGTCAAGGGTGGAGGGTTCGCTGGTGGTCCCTACAGCTAGCTTCTGCTCCACATCCGATCCGCTGTCGGACAACAGACCGCAGCCGGCCAGCAGAGACAGGGAAGCAAGGGCTGCAGCAGCCTGCAGACCGGCCCGGTAGAACACGTGCACGCTCCTCGATCAGCCATGGGTCGGCAGACCATACCGCAGCGCCCCGTCGGGTCAATCCTTAGGCCCGACGGGGCACTTGAGTCAATCAGGGCCAAACCCGCTCAGGCCGATCTCAGCCCACGCCCGCATTCAGGAAAATCCCGCCGTCGACCACCAGGGTCTGTCCGGTGACCCAGTCGGACTGGTTCGAGGTGAGGAAGGCGGCAGCACCGCCGATGTCCTCGGGGACTCCGAGCCGGCCGAGCGGGTAGGACGCAGCCGCCTCCGCCTCACGGCCCTCGTACAGCGCCTGCGCGAACCTGGTCTTCACGACCGCGGGAGCGATCGCGTTGACCCGTACGACCGGCGCGAACTCGTGCGCCAGCTGGAGGGTCAGGTTGATCATGGCGGCCTTGCTCATACCGTACGCGCCGATGAACGGCGAGGCGGAGACGCCCGCGACGGAGGCGATGTTGACGATCGCCCCGCCGTTCTCCTTCTGCCAGGCCTTCCAGGTCTGCTGCGCGAAACCGAGCGCCGAGACCACGTTCGTCTCGAAGACCTTGCGGGCGACGTTGAGGTCGAGCTCGGCGATCGGGCCGAAGACCGGGTTCGTACCGGCGTTGTTGACCAGGAAGTCGACCCGGCCGAACGCCTCCATGGTCCGCTCGACGGCCACCGCCTGGTGCGCCTCGTCGTGCGCCTTGCCCGCCACGCCGATGACCCGGTCGGAGCCGAGGGCCTCGACGGCCTCCTTCAGCGCTTCCTCGCCGCGTCCCGTGATGCACACCCGGTCACCGCGGGCGACGAGCGCCTCGGCGATGCCGTAGCCGATGCCCCGGCTCGCGCCGGTGATCAGCGCGACCTTGCCACTGTCCTGCACAGTCATGATGTCCGCAGCCCTTCGGGTCAGTTGAGCGGTCCGCCGGCGACGTACATGACCTGGCCGGAGACGAAGCCGGCGTCGTCGCCCGAGAAGAAGGCGATGGCGTTGGCGATGTCCTCGGGGAATCCGACGCGCTGCACCGGGATCTGGGTGGCCGCCGCGGCCTGGAACTCCTCGAAGCCCATTCCGACCCGGGCCGCGGTCTGCGCGGTCATCTCGGTGACGATGAAGCCGGGCGCGACGGCGTTGGCGGTGATGCCGAACTTGCCGAGCTCCTTGGCGAGGGTCTTGGTGAAGCCCTGCAGACCCGCCTTGACCGCGGCGTAGTTGGCCTGGCCGCGGTTGCCCAGCGCGGAGGAGGAGGAGAGCGAGACGATACGGCCGAACTTCGCGTCCACCATGTGCTTCTGGACGGCCTTCGCCATCAGGAACGCGCCCTTGAGGTGCACGTTCACCACGGTGTCCCAGTCGGACTCGCTCATCTTGAAGAGCAGGTTGTCACGGAGCACACCCGCGTTGTTGACGAGGATCGTCGGGGCGCCGAGCTCGGCGGCGACCCGCGCGACGGCGGCTTCCACCTGGGCGCTGTCCGACACGTCACAGCCGACGGCCAGGGCCCTGCCCCCGGCAGCGGTGATCTTCTCGACGGTGTCCTTGCAGGCCGCCTCGTCCAGGTCGAGTACGGCGACGGCGCGGCCCTCGGCCGCCAGGCGTACCGCGGTGGCGGCGCCGATGCCCCGTGCCGCTCCCGTCACGATGGCTACGCGCTGCTCGGTGGTGGACATGCTTGGTTCTCCCTCGCCCTTGGATCGCGGCTCAGCGGACGTTCAGGCACATTCCCTGCGAATGGTTCCCGATAACTGAGCAACCGCTTAGTACCTTCAGCAGTCGAGACGCTAGAAGGCCTGGCACCCGGTGTCAACGGCCCACGGACGCAGCGGCGCATGTCACACCCGGCGGCGCCGCCGCCGGAGGTACGGCGGCAGCGGCTCGGGGACGGCGATCAGCGCACCAGCAGGTCGAGCAGCCGCTCCACCTCGGCCGCCGGGTCGGTCGTGAGACCACTGTGCACCGGGCTCGGCTGGATGACGGTCGAGCGCGGGGCGATCAGCCAGCGGAAGCGCCGCCCGGCGTCGTCGCCCGCGGCCTGGCCGGCGTCGGGACCGCCGAGACAGATCCCTTCGACGGCGTGCAGCGCGGCCCGCACCCCGGTCACGTCCGCGGCCGGATCCAGCGCCTTGAGCTTTCCCTCGTCGAGGTCCGTGCGGGCGGCGACGAATCCCTTCGCGCGGCAGTAGACCACCACGCCGGCGTTGAAGAACTCGCCGCGCTGGACCCTCGGCACCACGCGCAGCAGGGCGTACTCGAAGACAACACGTTCAGTCACGGCCGGCCGCCCTCGTCGCTGTTCTCGGTGTGGTGGCGCGGGGCGAGGCGTTCGCTGAGCCAGCCCGGGGCCTGGGACGGCTTGTCCGCGGTGGGTGCGTCCAGGGTGATCCGCTCGTGGATGGTGGCCGCCCGCGGCAACAGCGCCTCCACATAGGCGCGCCGGAGCTGATCGGTCGAGTCGAAGCCGGGCTCGTCCACCAGCCATTCATCGGGGACGTCGGCCGCGACCTCGGTGAGCAGCTCCTCGGTGACCAGCGGGGCGAGTTCGGCGGCGGCCGCGGCGACATCGGGGGCGAACGGGGCCAGCGCGTGGTCCGAGGCGTTGTACGGCTTGGCCGCGGAGGCCTGGGCGCCCGGCCAGTTGTGGTGCCAGATCATCGTGGCGCCGTGGTCGATGAGCCAGAGGTCGCCGTGCCAGATCAGCATGTTCGGATTGCGCCAGGACCGGTCGACGTTGTTGATCAGCGCGTCGAACCAGACGACGCGTCCGGCCTCGCGCGGATCCACCTGGTAGGCGAGCGCGTCGAACCCGAGGGAACCGGGAAGGAAGTCCATCCCGAGGTTGAGGCCACCGCTGGCCTTGAGGAGCTCCTGCACCTCCTGGTCGGGCTCGGCGAGGCCGATGACCGGATCCAGCTGCATCTGCACGAGGTCGGGGACGCGCAGTCCGAGCCGACGGCCGAGCTGCCCGCAGATCACCTCCGCGACCAGCGTCTTGCGCCCCTGTCCGGCTCCGGTGAATTTCATGACGTACGTGCCCAGATCGTCGGCCTCGACGATGCCGGGGAGCGAGCCACCCTCACGCAAAGGCGTGACGTAGCGGGTCGCTACGACTTCTTCCAACACTTTCCCAGGCCACCCATCTCTTCAGCCTCACAATCCACGGACGACCTCTCCGAGGCGTAGAGGCAGGAATTACCGGTCAACGGCGCTGGGGAGAATCTGGGGAGTTTCGGCCGGCAAGTCGGTCTCCCCGCTCCCCAAGCAGACCGTCGATGGCGCCGCGCCCCTTGCTGCCGGCTTCCGGCATGAAGTGAGCATAGTAACCGCGGGTGATCGCCGGCGAGGAGTGTCCGAGCCACCGAGCCAGGGTCACAACGGACTCTCCGGCTTCCAACATGAACGAGACGTAGGTGTGCCGAAGCACGTGGAAACCGTCCTTCGGGGCCGCCGCCCACTGCCAGGCTTTCGCCCCCCTCTCGACACGTGGCGGGATGACGCCCGCCTTGGCCAAGTCGGGTTTCCAGGTGTGGGTGTTCCAAGTGTTCACCGCGACGGCGTTGCCGAAGCGGGTGGTGAGCGGCAGGGAGAACTTCTTCCTCTCCCCCTGCGGTTTCCCCCACGGCTGCTCCACCTCTACCGGCGGGAACCTTTGGATGTGACGCTTAGGTTCCTCGGCTACCGAGGGGGCAGATCCACCGTGCGGCTCTTCTTCCCTTTCGGCAGGGCGAAGTACAGCCTTCCGTGAATCGCCTGTACTTGGCGCCGGACGTGAAGCATGCCGCGCACATAGTCGACGTCGTCCGGACACAGCCCGAACACCTCGCCCTCGCGGAGCCCGCACCCCAGGCCAACCATGACAGCGATCCTGTTCCGCTCGTTGATGGCATCGCGGACCCGCAGTGCCCTAACTTGATCTTTAACGTCAGGGCCCGAACGGTTCGTCGTACTTGATCACTCGGATTGGTAACTGCGGTACACGCAGGCGGCCTTCGGCTGAGCATGT
>NZ_JBHVWF010000179.1:0-14520 GCF_042882365.1 Streptomyces sp. NPDC058221
TTTTTTAATTACACTTAATTTATAACGACTTGGTGGGGGGCGCGGGGGTGGCGGCGGGGGCTAAACGCGGGTCCAAAGTACCGGGGCCGGGCCCACTGGGGGGGGCGGGCCCGCCTCTCGGCGACCCGGCCCCCCGGCGCGGTCCTGCCCTACGGGAAGGAGACCACCTGTGACGGGACGGTGTCCGTCCCCGACGTGGGCGAGCCCGTGTCGTTGATGACGTGATCGTACTGGCCCTGGCCGCCGAGCGAGACGACGAGCAGGTCGTGGAACTTGACCCCGGGCTTCACCGGAGCCTCGAAGCCGTGGCCCTGAACGATCGTCGGGTCCACGTTGTAGTAGCAGTAACTGCCCAGTCCCCAGCCCTCGTGGGTGGTGACGGAGTCGTCGACCTTGTAGGCCGCGAACCCCTTGATGTCACCGTTCTGGACGGCGTCCTGGTTCGGCGCGTCGTACGACTTCTCGTTCTGGAAGAAGATCGTCTTGCCGTTCTCGCCGGACCATCGCACGTCGTACTTGTTGAAGTGCTCGACGAAGAGCCCGGTCGCCAGGACGTTGTCCCCGTTGACCTGGAGGCCGTAGTCGGACCGGTTGGTCTCCCAGCCGACCCCGTCGCCGTGGTCCGCGCGCCACAGCCAGGTGTGGTCGATGATCGTGTCGTTGCTGTTGATCACCATGGCGGTGGTGGCCTTGCCGGCTCCCGCGCCGCCGACGCGGGCGAACACGTCCTGGAGCGACGTCGGGTTGTCCGCGTGGCTCGTGGTCGAACCCTTCGTACCGACCTCGATCAGCGACTCGGAGTTGGTGGCACCGGCGTCGACGAGCAGTCCGGCGAGCTTCACGCCGTCCACGTCACCGACCTTGATGGCCGTGACCCCGTTGTCCGGGACGATGGTGGCCATACCCAGGCCGAGCGCCACCGTGTCGGCACGGTCGATGTTGATCGTCTGGTCGATGTGGTAGACGCCGGGCGTGAACAGCAGGTGCAGGCCCTGGTCCACCGCCGCGTTGATCGTCTCGGCGGTCGCACCGGGCTTGACCACGTAGAACTGGTCCAGCGGGATCGACTCGCCCTCCGGCGTGCCGTTGCCCCACGAAGTCCCCCGCGCATTGGTGCGCTTTGCGGGGACGAAGACCTTGTAGTCGTCGCCGTCCAGGTACAGGAAGGGCTTCTCGCGGGAGACCGGGGTGTTCTCCAGCGTGGTGTACGGCGGCTCGGGGAAGCTCTGGGCGGGGGCGCCCTCGACACCGGAGAACGTCATGTTCCAGACGCCGTTGCCCCAGCCGCCGACCGAGCTGTCGCGGGTGTACCACTGCTGCTGCGAGTACGGGCCCACCTCCCCGTCGATCTTGCTGTCGGCGATGTACCCCCCGCTCGCCCAGCCGTAGCCGTCGGGCGCCAGGTTCAGCCCGCCCTTGACGTGCATCCGGCGGAACGGAGCGGCCTGCGAGACGGCCCAGCGGTCGGTGCCGCTCACCGGGTTGAGCGCCAGGTTCTCCGCCGAACGCCAGAAGTTCTGCGTGGCGTTCCCGTCGAACCAGCCCGCGTCGACGGTCACATCACCGTTGAACGTGGTGTCGTCCGGGTTCAGCCCGAGACCCGCGATCGAGGTGTAGAAGCCGATCTGCGCGTTGATGTTGTCGTAGGTGCCCGGCTTGAACATCAGTGCGTAGCGGCCGTCACCGAACTGCGCCGACTCCTGCTTCTTGAAGACCTCGTCGACCTTGCCCTGGATGTCGGGGGTCGAGGGGTCGAACACCATGACGTTCGGGCCGAGATCGCCGCCGCCCTCGATGGCCTGTGCGTCCGAGCCGAAGGCGTTCTGTGCCGTGGGGACGGCCATGAGGAGCGAGACGGCGAACGCGGCGAACCCGAACGTCCGGGTGCGGCGCCGACGCCGGGGCGCGCCGGTGGGTGCTGTGGGGGTTTCGGTGGGGGGAGCATGCATAGACGTACGTCTCCTGAGTCGTGGTACGGGTGACACGACGAGCTTTTCGGAGAGCGACCAGAGAGCGCTCTCCGACGGGAGTTGATGGTTCCGCCGTTACCCTGGACACGTCAAGAGGTGTGCGACAGGAGCCTCAACCGATCCGCCTGTGCGCAACAAATAACGGCAGGGGAAAGGCAATTGACCCGTTCTGCGCTCAGTTCCGGGTGCGGTTGGCTTTAGGAGTTGATGTTCGTCGCCCCCCGTTGAAGCGGGTGCCCGACGGCAGCGGGTCTTCGTGTCCTAGGGTCGGGCGGCATGACGGAACTCCCCTTGCTGACAGCGACCCGGGCCTACTACGACACCGTGGCCGAGGAGTATGCCGAGCGAGTGAGGGGCGCCTTCGCGCAGGACGTGTGGGGGCGCGCGATGATCGGGGGGTTCGTCGAGGAGGTGCGGGCCGACGGCGGCCTGCCGGTTGCCGATCTCGGCTGCGGGCCCGGTCATGTGACCGCCCATCTGGACGCCCTCGGTGCCCGCGCGTTCGGTGTGGACCTGTCGCCGCGGATGGTGGACGTCGCCCGCCGGGCCCATCCCGGTCTGCGGTTCGAGGTGGGTTCGATGAGCGCGCTCGACCTGCCGGACGGTGAGCTGGGCGGTGTCATCGCCTGGTGGTCGATCCTCCACACGCCTCCGGAGCTGCTGCCGGAGCTCTTCGCCGAGTTCCACCGGGTACTGGCCCCGGGCGGACGGCTGCTGCTGGGGTTCCATGCGGGCGACGACCAGCCGTACACGGGGCGCAAGCGCGACGACGGAGTCTCCTACGACATCCATCTGCTGTCGCCCGACCGGGTCGACGCGCTGCTGGCCCGCGCCGGATTCACCGCCACCGCACGGATGCGGGGTGAGGGGACGAGGTGGCCCTGGGCGTGCCTGGCGGGCGCTGCACGGAAATGACCTGGCCGGCACCTTGGTCAGGTGGGGTGCCGGCCAGGGGACTTGGACCGCGGGTCAGACACTCCCGCTTGTGCCCTTCGTGATGCGGGCGATCGCCTCGACGGTCAGGGCGCGCTCGTGCGGTTCGGTCTCCAGCGCGCGGTGGATGGAGAGCCCCTCGATCAGCGCATCGAGCTGCCGGGCCGTCGCCGGGTCGAAGTGCCACTCCAGTGCACGGCGGCTCCGGCGCATCCATTCCCGGGTCAGCTCGCGGTAGGCGGGCTTCCTGGCCGCGAGCGTGTAGAGCTCGTGGGTGAGGACCAGCTCGCGCTGGTTCCCGCTGGACAGGTGGTGGACGAGATCGGCGACGGCCTCCCGTGCCTCCTCGGGTGTGCCCGCCGCGCCGAGGCGCTCCTCGAAGACGGCGACGATGCTGCTGGAGAAGCGGATGAACGCCTCCCGCAGCAGCTCGTCCATGCCACCGAAGTGATACGTCATCGAACCGAGCGGCACCCCGGCGCGGGCGGCGACCTTGCGGTGCGACGTCCCGGCGACCCCCTCCTCCGCGATCAGGTCGAGCGCGGCGGCGATGATGCGCTCCCGCCGCTCGGGGTCGTTCCTGCCGGTCGCCACGGTGCTTCCCTTGCCTAGATCGAGCGGATCACCCGGGCCGGATTGCCCACGGCGACCACGTTGGCGGGCACGTCCTTCGTGACGACGGCTCCGGCGCCGATGACGCTGTTGTCCCCGATGGTCACCCCGGCGAGCACGATAGCTCCGCCGCCCAGCCAGACATTGTCGCCGATCGTGATCGGCTTGGCCGCCTCCAGCTTGTCGCGGCGCGGCTCCGGCTCCACCGGGTGGGTGGGGGTGAGCAACTGTACGTTCGGCCCGATCTGGCAGTCGCGCCCGATGGTGATGGGAGCGACGTCCAGCGCGGTCAGGTTGTAGTTGATGAACGTGTCCTCGCCGACCGTGATGTACGTGCCGTAGTCGACGTACAGCGGCGGCCTGATGTGCGCGCCCGCGCCGACCCCGCCGAGGAGTTCGGCGACGAGGGGCTGCGCGGCGTCGGCGTCCTCGGTGTACGCCGCGAGGTACCGGGCGGCGAGGCGCACGGCACGCTGCTGGGCCTTCGCGATGTCCGGGTCGTCGGAGATGTAGAGGTCTCCGGCCAGCATCCGCTCATGGTTGGTACGGGGGTCTCCCGCGAAGTGGTCCGTCATGCGTACGATCGTACACTCAGGGCGTACGATCGTACGCTCCTGTTGCACACCTTCCTCGACCCGTCTGCTGAGGCCCCGCTGCCATGGATGCCGCAACCCGCCGCTGGCGCACCGCCCTGTTCCTCTTCATGCTGGCCGCCGGCACCGGCATGGCGTCCTGGGTGGCCCGCACCCCGGCCGTCCGGGACGGCCTCGATGTGTCCACCGGCTCGATGGGCCTGGTGCTGTTCGGGCTGTCCACCGGTTCGATGGCCGGCGTCACGGCCTCCGGCCCGCTCGTACGCCGTTACGGGGGCCGGGCGACGATCAGCGTCGGCGCCTCGCTGATCGTCGCCGGGCTGCTGGTCGTCGCGGCGGGCACGAGCCTGTCGCTCGCGGGCGGGGTCTTCTGCGGACTGGCCTTGTTCGGCGGCGGGATGGGACTCGCCGAGGTCGCCTTCAACATCGAGGGCGCGGCCATCGAGAGCGTGACCGGCCGGCCCGTACTGCCGGTGCTGCACGGCTGCTTCAGCCTCGGCACCGTGGTCGGGGCGCTGCTGGGGATGGGGCTGACCGCGGCTGACTTCCCCGTCGGATGGCACCTGACGGTCGTCGCGGTGCTGATAACCGCCGCGGCGGTCCGGGCCGTCCTCGCGATCCCGCACGGCACGGGCAAGGAGACGGCCGGCACCGGCGGGCCGGGCGGGTGGCGGGGCCAGTTCGCGGTGTGGCGGGACCGGCGGCTCGTCCTCATCGGGGTGATCGTGCTGGCCATGGCCTTCGCGGAGGGGGCCGCCAACGACTGGCTGCCGCTGCTCATGGTGGACGGCTACGAGGTGAGCGCCACCGCCGGCTCGCTGACCTTCCTGGTCTTCGCCTCCTCGATGACATTGGGCCGCTTCGCCGGCGGCCCCCTCCTGAAGCGCTTCGGTCCTGCCCAGGTCGTCCGGATCAGCGCGGTCATCGCCGCGCTGGGCCTGGCGGTGGTGATCGTCGCGCCGAGCCCGGTGATGGCGGGCGCCGCCACGGTGCTGTGGGGGCTGGGTGCCTCGCTCGGTTTCCCGGTCACCGTGTCCGCGGCGGGTGACCACCCGCGCGACGCGGCGGCCCGGGTCGGCGCGGTCTCCACCGCGGGCTATGTCGCCTTCCTCGTCGGCCCGCCCGCGCTCGGCTTCCTCGCCGACCACATCGGACTCCGGCTCACGATGACCGTCGTCCTCGCCCTGCTGATCGTCGCCTCGACCCTGGCCGGAGCGCTCGGGTCCGGCCGCCGCACCGGCACGCAGGCAGCGCCGGTCACTTCCTAGGAGGTCTCCCACAGGGCGGTGCTGTGCGCCGCGGTCAGCGCACCGATCCGGGCGAGCGCCTCGTCGGCCGGCAACGGGTCGAGCCGGCGGCCGTCGCGCAGCCGCAGCGCCACCCGGCCGTCGGCGGCCTCCGCGGCGCCGACGACCGCCTGGTACGGGACGAGACGGGCCTCCCGGATCCGGGCGCCCAGGCTGCCGCGCTCCCGCCCGACCACCTCGGCGCGCAGCCCGAGCCCGGCGCAACGGCGGGCGATGTCCTCGGCGTTCGGCAGTTCGGCGTCCGAGACCGGGAGGATCACCACCTGGGTGGGGGAGAGCCAGCCCGGGAAGGCGCCGCCGTGCTGCTCGATGAGGTGGGCGACGGCCCGCTCCACACTGCCGATGATGCTGCGGTGCACCATGACCGGCCGGTGTTTCGCCCCGTCCGCGCCGATGTAGTGCAGATCGAACTGTTCCGGCTGGTGGAAGTCGACCTGGACGGTGGACAGGGTCGACTCGCGGCCTGCCGGATCGGCGACCTGGACGTCGATCTTCGGTCCGTAGAACGCGGCCTCGCCCTCGGCGGACTCGTACGCCGCCCCCGAACGGTCCAGGACCTCGGTCAGCAGCGCGGTGGAGCGCCGCCACATCTCCGGCGCGGCGACGTACTTCCCGCCCGGCCCCGGCAGGGAGAGCCGGAAGCGGGCCGGGCGGATACCGAGGGCCTCGTACGCCCGGCGGATCATGTCGAGCGCGGCCCGCGCCTCCTCGGCGACCTGGTCCAGGGTGCAGAAGATGTGCGCGTCGTTCAGCTGGATGGCCCGCACCCGGGTCAGCCCGCCGAGCACCCCGGAGAGCTCGGAGCGGTACATGCCGCCCAGCTCGGCCATCCGCAGCGGCAGTTCGCGGTAGCTGTGCGAGCGGGAGCGGTAGATCACCGCGTGGTGCGGGCACAGGCTGGGACGCAGGACCACCTGTTCGCCGCCGAGATCCATCGGCGGGAACATGTCGTCGCTGTAGTGCGACCAGTGCCCCGAGATCTCGTACAGCTCGCGCTTGCCGAGCACCGGCGAGTACACGTGCCGGTAGCCCGCCCGCCGCTCGGCGGTGCGGATGTACTCCTCCAGGGTGTGCCGCAGCGCCGCGCCGTCGGGAAGCCAGTACGGAAGGCCCGCGCCGATCAGCGGGTCGGTGTCGAACAGCTCCAGCTCGCGGCCGAGCCGGCGGTGGTCGTGCATGGCGGTCTCCTCGCATACGGAGGGGCGAGTCACCGCAAGCAGAAGCCCCGGGGCACTCGCCCCGGGGCTTCGGACTGTTCAGCTCAGCAGTCAGCGCGCCGGGACACTCTCCGGCGTCGTCGTCATCACAGCAGCGCGCTTCATACGGGGGACGCTAGCAGCGGCCCCGTGATACCGCTCGCGAATTTCGGGCGGGGCCGCTCGGACACCCTGGTCAGCCCTTCTTGGACGAGTCGAGGTGGGCGAACACGACCACGTTGTCCTCGTAGTCCTTGACCTTCTTGTCGTAGTTGCCGCCGCAGGTGATCAGGCGCAACTGGGCGTCCGGGGTATCGGCGTAGACCCGCTTGTCGGGGAACTTCGCCTTGCTGAACGTCTCGACGGTGTCGACCTTGAACGTGGCCACCGTGCCGTCCGTGCGGGTGATGTCGACCGTGGCGCCCGGCCGCAGGAACCGCAGCTGGAGGAAGACCGCCGGTCCGGTCGTGGTGTCCACATGGCCCGCCACGATCGCCGCCCCGCGCTCGCCGGGCGTCACACCGTCCTTGAACCAGCCGGCCAGGTTCTTGTCGTTCGGGGGAGGGGCGTCCAGCCGGCCCGAGCTGCCGATCGACAAGGGGGTGAACGGCGCGTCCACCGCGATGGCCGGGATCCGCAGGCGCTTCGGCACGGAGCGGGGCAGGGCGGGCCCGGGGGCCGCGGGCTTCGGCGTGGCGGAGGCCGACGCGGGCGCGGGGGCCGGGACGGCGGGCGCGGCCGCCGCGGGTGGGGCGGGTGGTTTGTCGTCGGCCGGGTCGCCGATGGAGTTGTAGATGAGGAGCATGCCGAGGCCGGCCGCTGCGGCGGGCCAGAGCAGGGCACGGCCGAGCGTGATGGTGTCGGAGGCAG
This sequence comes from Streptomyces sp. NPDC058221, assembly GCF_042882365.1. Classification (NCBI taxonomy): domain Bacteria; kingdom Bacillati; phylum Actinomycetota; class Actinomycetes; order Kitasatosporales; family Streptomycetaceae; genus Streptomyces; species Streptomyces sp. NPDC058221. The sequence continues at coordinate 7,482 of NZ_JBHVWF010000179.1, forward strand.
TCCGGGAGGAGGGGGAACCGGGCGACTGCGGGGCGGCCATGGGAACGAGCCTTTCGTCTGCGCGGGACAGCGGTGGCGGGGGTGCGGTGGGGCATGGACGTGGATGCGTGGTGCGGTGCGACGGGTGCGGGTACGGGTGCGGGGTCGGGTGCGGGGGGAAAACGAAGGCGCCGCGGCCGCCGCCCGGAGGGACGGCGGCCGCGACAGTGGAGCGACCGGCCGGCAGTGCGGTCGGGTCAGGCCATCGCGCCGCCCGTCGCCTGACGGCGACGCAGCTTGTACGCGCCGACGCCGACTCCACCGAGCAGCAGCAGCGAACCGGCCGCCAGACCGCTGCCGGTCATGGCCATCGCGCCGCCACCGGTGTGCATGCCACCGCTGGGCTTGTCCTTCTTCCAGCCCTCGTCATCGGACTTCGCCGACGAGCCGCCTTCGTCGCTGCTGGGCTGCCATTCCTTGGCGACCGTGGAGGAGAGGGCGCCGCCGCCGGTGTGGACGCCGCCGCTCGGCTTGTCCTTGTACTTGCCGCCTTCGTCGCTGCCGGGCTGCCATTCCTTGGCGACCGTGGAGGACAGGGCGCCGCCGCCGGTGTGGACGCCGCCGCTCGGCTTGTCCTTGTACTTGCCGCCCTCGTCGCTGCCGGGCTGCCACTCCTTGGCGACCGTCATCGACAGCGCGCCGCCACCGGTGTGGACACCGCCGTGGGGCTTGTCCTTCTTCCAGCCCTCGTCGTCCGACTTGCCGTGCTCGTCCCCGGCAACGGTCTTGGCCAGGGCGCCGCCGCCGGTGTGGACGCCGCCGTTGGGCTTGTCCTTGTACTTGCCGCCCTCGTCGGACTTCCCGTGCTCGCTGCTGGAGGACGAGCCGCTGTCGTGCTCCCAGTCGCCGGAGACGGTCATGGCATAGGCAGAGGGGGCTGTGATCGTGAGGACCGCCGTGACGGCGGCCGAAGCGAACAGTGTGCGGGCAGAGCGCATCTGAACACATTTCCTTTCGTCGCGACTGCGAGGAGTGACGGGTTGTCTACTCGTAGTGGCGCAGTGGCTACGTGATCCACCGTCAGCCGGAACGCGGGGGCGCGCCATCGGAGAGCGCCGCATTGGAGCTAAGGCATGGGCCCATCGAGTGGCCGGGAACGGATAATCACCCGTTGGACGGCACGCCGCGCCGGGGAGAGGTTTGGACTTGCGCCGCATCGGCTGTTCACTGACGGGCTTTCACCGCACCGGAGCCGGCCCCGCGCGCCGGTAATTGGGTTGCACCGCCGGCCGGCCGGCTGTTGTACTCGCCGCATCACACGACAGAACCAGGAGTCATTCATGCGCCGACCTCACATGTTCGTTCAGACGGGAATTCACACCGAAACTGAGAACATGGAGTTCTGTGCACACGCTGAATCTTGGCATTCTGGCGCATGTCGACGCCGGTAAGACCAGCCTGACCGAGCGGCTGCTCCACACCGCCGGAATCATCGACGAGCTCGGCCGCGTGGACGACGGGAACACCCGGACGGACTCCCTCGCCCTCGAACGGCGGCGCGGCATCACGATCAAGTCCGCGGTCGTCTCGTTCGCCGTCGACGACGTCACCGTCAACCTGATCGACACCCCCGGTCACCCGGACTTCATCGCCGAGGTGGAGCGGGTGCTGAGCGTGCTCGACGGTGCCGTGCTGGTCGTCTCCGCCGTGGAGGGTGTCCAGGCGCAGACCCGCGTCCTGATGCGGACGCTCCAGCGGCTGCGCATCCCGACGCTCGTCTTCGTCAACAAGACCGACCGCGCCGGAGCCCGGTACGCGCCGGTGCTGCGGAATATCGCGGAGAAGCTCACTCCGGACGCCGTCGCGATGGGCCCGGCCGTCACGGGCCTCGGCACCCGGGACGCGGACTGCCCGGAGTACGCCGCCGACGACCCCGGGCTCACCGGCCGGCTGACCGACCTGCTCACCGAGCACGACGACGCCCTGCTGGCCGAGTACGTCGAGGGCGGGGAGCCGATCGCGCCCGGCCGGCTCCACGAGGAGTTCGTGGCGCAGACCGGACGGGCGCTCGTCCACCCGGTGTACTTCGGCTCGGCCGTGACGGGCGCCGGAATCGCCGCGCTGACCAGGGGGATCAAGGAGCTGTTGCCGGCGGCGCGGGGCGATGCGGACGGTCCGGTCTCCGGCACCGTCTTCAAGGTCGAACGCGGCGCTGCGGGTGAGAAGCTCGCGTACGTCCGGATGTTCTCCGGGACCGTACGCACCCGCGACCGGCTGCCGTTCGGGCCGGCGACGGCCGCCGCCGACGAGGGCAAGGTGACCGGGATCAGTGTCTTCTCCGAAGGCGAGGACATCCGCAGCGCATCGGTCGGACCCGGACGCATCGCGAAGCTCAGGGGACTCGGAGACATCCGGATCGGTGATGCGGTCGGCGTCGCGCGGAAAGCCGTGGAGGAGCACCATTTCGCCCCGCCGACACTGGAATCCGTGGTGGTGCCCGCACCGCCCGCGTCCAGGGGCGAACTGCATTTCGCCCTCGCGCAACTCGCCGAACAGGATCCGCTGATCGATCTGCGCCAGGACGACATCCGGAAGGAGGTCTCCGTCTCCCTCTACGGCGAAGTGCAGAAAGAAGTCATCCAGGCGACGCTCGCGGAGGAATTCGGAATCGACGTCACCTTCCGCGAGACCACGACCATCTGTCTGGAACGGCCGGCCGGCACCGGTGCCGCATTCGAGATCATCGACAAGGACGACAATCCCTTCCTGGCGACGGTCGGTCTGCGCGTCGATCCGGCCCCGGCCGGCAGCGGGGTGGAGTACCGGCTGGGGGTGGAGCTCGGCTCCATGCCGTACTCACTGATGCGAGCGGTCGAGGAGACCGTCTTCGAGACGCTTGGCCAGGGCCTGTACGGATGGCAGGTGACCGACTGCACCGTCACCATGACGCACTCCGGCTACTGGCCGCGCCAGAGCCACTCGCACGCCGTCTTCGACAAGTCCATGTCGAGCACGGCCGGGGACTTCCGCAGCCTCACCCCGCTGGTCCTGATGGCCGCACTCCAGCAGGCCGGCACCACGGTGTACGAGCCGATGCACCACTTCCGGCTGGAGCTCCCCGCGGACGCCCTCGGCCCGCTCCTGCCGGTCCTCGCCCACCTGACCGCGGTCCCCGGCACCCCGGCTCCGGACGGCGCACTCTGTGTGCTGGAGGGCGAGATCCCGGCGGCCAGGGTGCATGAACTGCAGCAGCGGCTCCCGTCGCTGACCCGGGGCGAAGGAGTGCTGGAGTCCATGTTCGCCTCCCACCGGCCGGTCGTCGGCAGCCTCCCGCAGCGCTCCCGCACCGACCACAATCCGCTCAATCGGAAGGAGTACCTGCTGCAGACGGTATTGCGCGGCTCGGGCCCGGCCGGCGGCTGAGCGGCCGGCCGGTGGGCCGTGCCGAGGGGGCCGGGGGGGCCGGCCCCTTCTCAGTTCAGCCGCGCCCGAGCGGCCCGCGCGCTGCGCCGGACCGCCTCCGCGGCCTCCGGCTCGACGTCCGCGAGCACATCCGCGTACTCCTCCATCTCCGCCGCCCCGCGCAGGAACTCCCCGCCGCGGACCAGCAGCTGGGCCCGCTCGTACCGCAGCCGGGCCGGGTGCGACGGCAGGAGCAGGGACAGCTCCACCGCCCACAGCGCCACATCCGTGCGCTCCGGGCGGGCCGCCGCCCAGGCCCGGATGTTGTTCAGGATCCGCTGTACCGTCTCCAGCGGCTGCGCGGGCACCAGCATCGACGGCTCGAGCGGCTCGCCGGTCGCGCCCGTCACCAGCAGTTCCGCGTCCTGGCCCGTCAGCGGACGGCCACCGGCGAACGGATCGGCCAGCACCCGCTCCGCCGGATCGCCGAACCCGACCACGAAATGGCCCGGCAGCGCCACCCCGTAGACCGGGGCGCCCGCCCGCCGCGCCACCTCGATCCACACCACCGACAGCAGGATCGGCAGCCCGCGCCTGCGCCGCAGCACCTCGTGCAGCAACGAGGACTCAAGGCGCTGGTAATCCGCCGACGAACCCTCGAACCCGTACCGCTCACCGAGCAGTCCGGCCAGCGCCGAGGCCCAGGCGCGGCCACCGCGCAGCCCGTACGGCAGCCGGCCCGCGAGCCGGTCCAGCTCGATCTGCGCCGCGTCCGTGCCGTTCGCGTCCAGTGCCGGGTCCGCCTCCGCCGCCAGCAGCAGGCAGAGCAGCGCCAGATCCGGCCGTTCGGCCCGCGCCTCCTCGGCGAACCGGCGGCGGATCGCGTCCTTGTCAGGCCTCTCGGGGGCCATCGCTACGCCGGCCGGAAGTGGTGGTAGCGGTGGTGGGTGGTGAAGCCCATCCCGTCGTACAGGGCACGGGCGCCCTCGTTGTCCGCCTCCACCTGGAGCCAGGCCGCCGACGCGCCCTCGTCCATCGCCTGCCGGGCCAGCGCGGTCATCACTGTGGTGGCGAGTCCCCGGCGGCGGTGCTCGGGAGCCACCTCGACGGCCATGAAGCCGGCCCATCGCCCGTCCACCACGCACCGCCCGATAGCGGCGGGCGCGGCCTCGCCGTCATCGCCCGGCACGGTCGCGAACCAGACCGAGGGACCGCTGCCCAGCACCGCCTGCACCTCTGGACCCGGCCTCTCGAAGCGCTGGTAGCGGGAGAGCCACGCCGCGTCCGGTGTGCGGCTCAGCCGCACCCGCGAGACCTCGGCCGCCAGATCACCGATCGGGGCCGTCGCGGCGATCCGTACCTCCGCCGTCACCTCACGCCGCCATCCGCGCTCCTCCAGCGCGGCGCACAGCTCCTCCTGGGTGCCATCGCCGCCGGTCGAGGTCTGGACGCAGGGCGGCAGCCCCCGGTCGGCGTACCACTGCCCGACCCGTGCGAGCGCGTCGTCGAGCGGCACGCCCGGATCGCCGAGCGGCAGCACGGAGTTGGCGCGCCGGGTGAAGCCACCGGCGGCGCGGAGCAGCCAGTCGCCCAGCGGTTCGCTCTCCACCGGCTGCCAGGCACGCGCACACACCGGGGCGAGTTCACCGAAAGAGGCCGCCGGGCCGCGGTGGCGGGGCGGTGCGGACGGGACGACCTTGCCCGCCACCAGGGCCGATTCCACGATGCGGACGGATTCACCACTCTTCTTTGTGACAGACACCACACCGCTGTCCCACGATGTGAGAACGCCAACCGTGTCAGTGAATTTCGGGCCACCCGGACCGTCCTTGAGCAAGCGCCGGACTGATACCCGTTTGCCCACGTCAGCCGGTGTGATCCGGATCTCCAGCCGTCCGCCGATGGTGAATTCCACAGCTCTGTCCGCCCCTCCTGTTCGGATCGTGCCCGGGAACGGAGATACTAGGTGCGGGCATCGACGACGCCGCGCTCCCGCGCGAGAGCCAACGCCCTACCGAGGAGGAACGACAGCGTGACCTACGTCATCGCGCAGCCTTGTGTCGACGTAAAGGACAAGGCCTGCATCGAAGAGTGCCCCGTCGACTGTATCTATGAGGGCCAGCGGTCCTTGTACATCCACCCGGACGAGTGCGTCGACTGTGGAGCCTGCGAGCCGGTCTGCCCGGTCGAGGCGATCTTCTACGAGGACGACACCCCGGAGGAGTGGAAGGACTACTACAAGGCCAACGTCGAGTTCTTCGACGACCTCGGTTCGCCGGGTGGTGCTTCCAAGCTGGGTCTGATCGAGCGCGACCACGCGTTCATCGCAGCGCTGCCGCCGCAGAACCAGTAGCAGCGTCCGGCGGGGCCTGTCCGGCGGACAGACCCTACGTGCGTCCCCCGGTCCCGTACGGCTCGTCACCGTGCGGGACCGAGGCGTTTGTGCGCCCCCGGCGTGTCATGCGCCAAGAACCCCGTACGAGAAAGCAGAGATCCGTGTCCGCAGCAGTCTCCTCCCGCCTCCCGGTCTTCCCCTGGGACAAGCTCGCGCCCCACAAGTCGACGGCCGGGAGCCACCCGGACGGCATCGTGGACCTGTCCGTCGGCACGCCCGTCGACCCGGTCCCCGAGCTGATCCAGCAGGCGCTGGTCGCCGCGGCGGACAGCCCCGGCTACCCGACGGTGTGGGGGACCACCGAGCTGCGCGACGCCCTCACCGGCTGGGTGGAGCGCCGGCTCGGCGCGGTCTCGGTGGCACACGAGAACGTGCTGCCCGTCGTCGGCTCCAAGGAGCTGGTGGCCTGGCTGCCGACCCAGCTGGGCCTCGGGCCGGGCGACAAGGTCGCCTACCCGCGGCTCGCCTACCCGACCTACGAGGTCGGTGCCCGGCTCTGCGGCGCCGAGCCCGTCGCGTACGACGACCCGACCGAGCTGGACCCGCAGGGGCTGAAGCTCCTCTGGCTCAACTCGCCGTCCAACCCGACCGGCAAGGTGCTCCCCAAGGACGAGCTGACCCGGATCGTCAGCTGGGCGCGCGAGCACGACGTGCTGATCTTCAGCGACGAGTGCTACCTGGAGCTGGGCTGGGAGGCCGAACCGGTCTCGGTGCTCCACCCGGACGTCTGCGGTGGTACGTACGAAGGCGTCGTCGCCGTGCACTCGCTCTCCAAGCGCTCCAACCTGGCCGGGTACCGGGCCGCCTTCATCGCGGGCGACGCGGCCGTCCTGGGCGAGCTGCTGCAGATCCGCAAGCACGGCGGAATGATGACGCCGGCACCGGTCCAGGCGGCGGCAGTCGCGGCACTCGGCGACGATGCGCACGTGGCCGAGCAGCGCACCCGTTACGCGGCCCGGCGTGCCGCCCTGCGCACGGCGCTGGAGGCCCACGGCTTCCGGATCGAGCACAGCGAGGCGAGCCTCTACCTGTGGGCGACCCGCGACGAGCCGTGCTGGGACACCGTGGCGTACCTGGCGGAGCTGGGCATCCTGGTGGCGCCGGGTGACTTCTACGGACCGGCCGGCGACCGCTTCGTGCGCGTGGCGTTCACGGCCACGGACGAGCGGGTGGCGGCGGCGGTCAAGCGGCTGGGCTGATCTGCAGGGCGTGTCCGCCCCGATGACAGACGCGTGGGGGCCTGAGGAGTGCGCACTCCTCAGG
>NZ_JBHVWF010000180.1:0-14321 GCF_042882365.1 Streptomyces sp. NPDC058221
GATGTAGCCGAACCCCGGGCGATGCGGGCCGGTCCCGGGCGATGCAGGCCGGTCCCGGGCGATGCAGGCCGGTCCCGGGCGATGCAGGCCGGTCCCGGGCGATGCGGGCCGGTCCCGGGCGGGTACCCGTCTGAGGGGCCTTGAAGGGCCCTCAGGGCCCCTGGCTGCCGCTGACGAGCAGTAGAGTCATCCGGCATCGGTGGGCGTCCGTCCGCCGGAGGCAGGCCAGGGAGCGAAAGCGTGCTGATCCCCCACGACACCCGGATCGCCCTCGACACAGTGGTCGCTCTGGTGAACACCGCGCCAGGGAGCGCTCAGCCGGAGGACGGGGCGCCGGCCGACGGGCTGGACGGCATCCCCGCACTCCACGCGTTCGCCGCACACCACCGCGTGAGCGGGGTGAACGAGCTCGACGAGAAGGACCTGCGTGCCGTGCGCGACGTGCGGGCGCGGTTCGCGGAGGTCTTCGCGGCCTCCGACGCCCGTGCCGCCGCCGCGCTCGTCAACTCCCTGGTGGCCGCCGCGGGCACCACGCCGCAGCTCAGCAACCACGACGACTACGACTGGCACGTGCACTACTTCGCGCCGGACGCCTCCATCGCCGACCACCTGGCGGCCGACTGCGGCATGGCTCTCGCCTTCATCATCGTGGCAGGCGAGACGGAGCGGCTGCGGCGCTGCGAGGCGCCGGACTGCCGGCACGCCTTCGTCGACCTCTCCCGCAACCGCTCCCGCCGCTACTGCTCCAGCCGCACCTGCGGTAACCGCTTGCACGTCGCCGCATACCGGGCGCGCCGCAGGGAAGCGGCCGGCGAGCCGCTCACAGCACGAAGAGATCATGCAACGCGGCCATCAGCAGCAGGCCGCCGATCACCGTGAGGAAGATCATCAGAGGGGGCTGGGAAAGCGCGAAGAGGCAGCCACGCGGCTCTTCGGCAGGGGGTGCGGGGGCATCGCCCCGGGAGGTCTCCACCATCTCGGGACGATCATGACGCAGCCCGGCCCTGTTGGCGATCAACACGTCTCTTCGTGACGGGAGTTCAACTCTCCCGTGGTGACCGGAATCGCTCCGGCGTCCGGTTCCCCGTCACATATTCGGACCGCGCCACACTCCCCCGGCGGACCGCGACGCGCTCCCCGGCCTTCCGCCGGTCAGCCCAGGTCGCGCAGCATACGCAACTGTGCGGCACGGTGGGCGGAGGCACCGCCCTCGTGGCCGTTCCAGGGGTAGACCTCGATCTCCTTGGGGCCCGCCCAGTGGTTGTAGGCGGCGAACACGGTGGAGGGCGGGCAGACGGCATCCATCAGGGCCACGGAGTAGAGCGCGGGCATGTGCGCCCGGGCGGCGAAGCTGATGCCGTCGAAGTACGACAGGGTCCGGAACACCCGGTCGGCGAGGCCGTGTTGGGTGGACAGGAAGCGGACGATCTCCTGGTACGGATCCCGGTCGGTGATCTCGACGGCGCGCCGGTAGTGCGTCAGGAACGGTACGTCGACGAGGGCTGCCTTCACATGCGGGCTGAGCCCTGCCACGGCCTGCGCGATGCCGCCGCCCTGGCTGCCGCCGTGCACGGCGATCCGGCCGGGGTCGACGGCGGGGTGGGCGCGGGCGACCTCGACGGCGCGCACGGCGTCGGTGAACACCCGGCGGTAGTAGTACTCGTCGGGGTCGAGGATGCCGCGGGTCATGAATCCGGGCGACTGCGGGTTGGCGCCGCCGTGCGGGTCGGCGGTGGAGCCCGCCGAGTGGCTGTTGACGGCGCCCTGGCCCCGGGTGTCCACCACCAGGGTGGCCCAGCCGGCGGCGGGCCACACGAGGTGGTCGTGGGGCAGCCCGCGACCGCCGCCGTATCCGAGGTAGTGGACGACCGCCGGCAGCGGGCCCCCGGCGCCGGCCGGCACGTTCAGCCAGGCGCTTATTCGGTGGCCGCCCCAGCCGGCGAACGACACGTCGTAGGTGTCGACCGCGCTCAACGCCGCATCGTAGGCGGTGAATTCGGCGTCCAGCTGGTACCCGGACGCCTCTTCGAGGGTGCGCCGCCAGAAGGCGTCGAAGTCATCCGGCTCACCGGACTCCGGCCGGTAGGAGCGGAGTTGATCCAGGGGCAGGTCGAACAGGGACACGGCATCTCCGTTTCGGACAGGCGGAAGGGAACGGAAGGGAACAGCACGAGGAACGAGGAACGAAGAACGAGGAACAAGAGGGCGGTGAGGTCCTCAGCGGGGCGTGGAGCTTGACGCGCGCACGACGAGTTCCGGCTGGAGCACCACGCTGCGGTGCTCGTGGTGGCCGTCGTCGTCGTCCGCCTCCTCCAGCAGGAGTTCGGCGGCCATCCGGCCCATCACGACCGCGGGCTGGCGGACCGAGGTGAGCGGCACGGCAGCGGCGGCGGCGAACTCGATGTCGTCGTACCCGACGATGGCGATGTCCTGCGGAACCCGTACCCCGGCGGCGTACAGGGCCTGCAGCACGCCCAGGGCGAGCAGGTCGTTCGCACAGAAGACGGCGGTGGGCCTGGGCACCAGGCCGAGCAGCCGGGCACCGGCGTCACGTCCCGCCGCCACGTCCAGCCGGTCGGAGGGGATCTCCACGAGTGATTCGGGGTCCAGACCGGCCTCGGCCAGGGCCGTCAGCGCCCCGGTACGGCGGTCCCTGATCTGGTGCAGGTCACCGGGTCCGCTGACGTAGGCCACCGAGCGGTGGCCGGCGGAGATGAGGTGGCCGACGGCGAGGGCGCCGCCCCGCACGTCGTCCACGGAGACCGCGCAGGTCCCGGTGCCGGAGGCGACCCGGTCGACCAGGACGTAGGGGATCCGGTGGCGGCTGAAGGATTCGAGGTTGCGGCCGGTCGCGTCGGCCGGTGTGACCAGTACACCGCACACGCGCTGCTCCGCGAAGAGGCTGAGGTATTCGGCCTCCTCCGCGGGGCTCTGGCCGCTGTTGCAGACCATGACCCCGAGGCCGGCCTGGCGGGCGGCGCGCTCGGCACCGCGGGCGACATCGACGAAGAAGGGGTTGCCCATGTCCAGGACGAGAAGGGCCATGATCCGGCTGCGTCCGGCCCTGAGCTGGCGGGCCGACTCGCTGCGGACGTAGCCGAGCTCCTCGATGGCGGCCAGCACCCGCGCCCGGGTCTCGGGAAGTACGGCCTCCGGCCGGTTGATCACATTGGAGACCGTGCCCACGGAGACGCCGGCCTGCCGGGCCACATCCTTGATCCCTGCCACACGCGCCACTTGTCCTGCCCCACTGGTGCCTTGGCCGCACTGGTCAAGCGGCGTCACCCCATCGTACGGACGGGCGTGAGTGAATTGATTCAACCCGTTCGGGACGCTAGCGCCATCCCCGAACACCGTCAAGGATCTTGGCTGAATCGATTCATACGGCCGAGGTCCCCGCGCTCCCGCACAGGGCGGGGCGGGGCTTTCAGATCCCGTGCTTCTTCAGAATGGCCTCGATGTCACTGAAGTCGTCACCCGATCCGCTCGCGGCGGCCTGCTTCTTCGGCTTCTCCCGCTGCTGCTGCGGCTGGGCCGCCGGGATGCCCGCCCCCAACGAGGGGGCCGAGGCGGCCGGTGCCACCGCTTCGTTCTGCGCGGCGCGGGCGGCCGCCCTGCGTTCCTTGCGGGTGCCGCCGCCGCGTCGTTCGACCGCGCGGGTCGTGATGAACAGCAGCCATGCCACACCCAGCAGACCGAAGCCCAGCCAGACGCTCGGCTTGAAGGCGATGTCCGTCACCCACTGGACGACACCGGTCAGCACCAGGCCGATCGGGACCAGGGAGTAGGCCGCGATCCTGGTCGCGGCGAGGAAGCGCTTCCGGTACGCCGTGACGGCGGCGATGCCCAGGCCCGCCGCGGACGCCGCGGAACAAATGGTCTCGGCAAGCATCGGTGCCTCCAGGCGCAGGGGAAACGTCTCTTCCATCCTGCACCTGCCGACGGGCCCGGGGCCACGCCCGGAGCCCACATCAGGGACATATCAGGGCCGGGATCCTCCCGAGGTGCCGTGCGACAGGCCGCCGGGCACCCTCCCGGTGCCCGGTACGGGCTCCCCCGCACACCCTGGGAGACTGGTCCCATGAGTGATTCCACCCCCGCCGCCCCGGTCGTCCTCGACCTCTGGTGCGAGCTCCAGTGCCCCGACTGCCACCACGCCCTGACCGATGTGCACGCCCTGCGAGCGCGGTACGGCGACCGGATCGAGGTACGGCTGCGGCACTTCCCGCTGGAGAAGCACAAGCACGCCTACGCCGCAGCGCAGGCCGCCGAGGAGGCAGCCGTGCAGGGCAAGGACTGGCCGTACATCGAGACCGTGCTCGCCCGCACCGCCGACCTCGGCCGGACCGGCGAGCCGCTGCTCATCGAGGTGGCGGGGGAACTCGGTCTGGACACCGAGGAGTTCGACACCGCCCTGATCGACGGCCGGCACATGCTGATCGTCGACGCCGACCAGGCCGAGGGCAAGGCGATCGGGGTCACCGGCACGCCGACCTATGTGATCGGCGGGGAGCGCCTGGACGGCGGCAGCAGCCAGGAAGGGCTGCGCGAGCGCATCGAGGGGATCGCCGACCGGCTGCTCGCCGAGCAGGGCTGAGCCCCGGCCGCCAGGGCCTGCATCCGTGGGCGGCGGGCCTACAGCTGCTTGATCAGGTTGTACCGGGTCGGCTCGTAGCCCAGTGACTCGTACAGCCGGACCGCAGGTGTGTTGGCCGTGACCACATGCAGCCCCAGCTGCTCGTCGCCCGCCGAGAGGGCGATCCGCTCGGCCTGGAGCATCAGCGCCCGCCCGTACCCCCGGCCCCGGAATCCCTCGTGCACCTCCACGTCGAACACGTAGCCGACGAGCAGGCCGGGGTGCATCTCGAACCGGGCCACCCAGACGTACCCGACGCTCTCGCCGTCGTGGATCACGAGGTACAGGTGGGCTCCCTCGGTCTCCAGGCCGTCCGGCAGGTGCTGGGCATGCGAGGTGCGGGCGATCCGGAGGGCGGCCTCCTCGGAGGTGCCACGCGTGATCAGGCTGCCCGCGTACGCGGCGACGGCCCCGTCCTCCCATCGCGCGAACTCCTCCGGCGTCATCGACCGTGCGACGAGTCCGTCCGCCGGCGGAGGAGGAAGGGACGGCAGCGACTTGATCATGTTCCTGCTGCGCTCGGTGTAGCCGAGCGCAGCAGTGAGCCGCTGCCCCGCGGTGTTGTCGGCCGCGACCTCGGTACGTACCTGGGTGCAGCCCCAGCCGCGCAGCACCTCTTCGGCCGCAAGGACGGCGATGGTGCCCCGGCCGCGCCCGCGGACGGACTCGTCGATCCGCAGGGACAGCAGCCGGCCCGTCTCCCCCGCCGACCCCGGTTCGGTGCCGATCTCGACGGCACCCACCGGCCGCCCGTTGTCGCACACTTCGTACGCGCGCACCTGTGCGCCGTCGGCGCCTGACTGGATCGGCCCGGAGGGCCGGAGTGTCGTGGTCATCAGGGGATTTGTATCCCTCCGCGGAGGGAACAGTCATCCGCTTTTCCGGGCACGCCTCGTTTTCCGTGGCCGCGGGGACGTACCGGCTACGGATCCAGGTCGTTGCCGGCCCGCTCACCGAAGATGCGCATCGCCTTGGTGGTCACCGGGCCGGGGGCGCCGGGCAGTTCCCTGCCGTCGAGCCGGTGGACGGCCTGGACGTCGCGGAGGGTGGACGTCAGGAAGATCTCCTCGGCGCGTTCCAGGACGTCGAACGGCAGCTCGGTCTCCTGGGCCCCGGTCCACTCCACGGCGAGTGCACGCGTGATCCCTGCCAGGCAGCCGGAGGCGACCGGCGGAGTGTGCAGCTGCCCGTCGAGGACGACGAAGACATTGGACCCGGTGCCCTCGCAGAGCTGCCCGACGGTGTTGGCGAAGAGCGCCTCGGAGGCGCCGTGCTCGTGGGCGCGGGCCAGCGCGACGACGTTCTCCGCGTACGAGGTGGTCTTGAGCCCGGTGAGCGCCCCGCGTTCGTTGCGCGTCCAGGGGACGGTGACGACCGCTGTGGTGTCCGGGCGGCGCTTCACCTCCCCGAGGGCGACGACCAGTCCGGGACCGGCGGTGCCGCGGTCGGAGCCGAGCGGCGAGATGCCTCCGGTGTACGTGATCCGCATCCGGCCGAGCGGGACCGGGTTGGCCTCGATGACGGCGGCGCAGGCGCGGCGCACCTCGGCCCCGTCGGGCTCCGGCAGGCCGAGGCCCCGGGCGGAGCGGGCCAGCCGGTCGAGGTGCCGGGTGAGCGCGAAAGGCTTGCCGCCGCTGGTCCTGACCGTCTCGAAGATGCCGTCGCCGACGGTGAGTCCGTGGTCGAGCACGGACACCCGGGCGTCATCGGCGGCCCGCAGTTCGCCGTTGACCCAGATCTTCATGGTGCGGTCCTTCCGGTTGCTTCGTATGCGCCCGACGCTACCGCGAGCAGCCTGGACGCCTTGAGTTCGGTCTCGTCCCATTCACGTTCCGGATCCGACCCCCAGGTGATGCCCGCGCCGGTGCCGAAGCGCAGGACCGGGGTGGCCCCGGTGCGGTCGGTCCAGAAGGTGCGGATGCCCACGGCGAGGGAGGCCGTGGCGCGGTCGGCATCCACCCAGCCGATGCCGCCGCAGTACGGGCCGCGCGGGGCGGTCTCCAGTTCCCCGATGATCCTCAGCGCGCTGGATTTCGGGGCGCCCGTGACCGAACCGGGCGGAAAGGCGGCCGCGAGGAGTTCCGGCCAGCCGGTCCCCTCGGCCAGCCGGCCACGCACGGTGGAGACGAGGTGGACGAGGCCGGGGTGCTTCTCGACCGCGCAGAGATCGGGTACGCCGACCGATCCGGTGGCGCAGACCCGTCCCAGGTCGTTGCGGACCAGGTCGACGATCATCACGTTCTCGGCGTGGTCCTTCTCCAGCAGATCGGCCTCGGTGCGGCCGGTGCCCTTGATCGGCCCGGACTCGACCGTGCGGCCGTCCCTGCGGAGGAACAGCTCGGGGGAAGCGGTGGCGATCTCCACGCCGTGCGCGGGCAGCCGGATCGTTCCCGCATACGGGGCGGGGTTGCCGCGCGCCAGCAGCGAGGTGAGGGCGTCCACGTCCGCGGCGGACGGATCGGGCAGCCGGGCCGTCATCACCCGGCAGAGGTTGGCCTGATAGACCTCGCCCGCCGCGATGTACTCACGGATGCGGCGCACACCGGCGATGTAGGCGGCACGGTCCAGGGACGAGCTCCAGTCACCGGTCGCGGGCCCGCGCCAGGCACCCCGGACCGGGGCGGGCACGGCGGCGGTGCGTACGGTGGCGAAGCGGGCGCAGACGAGACGACCCTCGAAACCGGCACATACGGCCCAGAAACCGGACGAGTCGAGGGCTGCGGGATCGTGGGTCACATCCTGCAGATCGGAGGCAACGAGGCCGTCGAAGCGGGCCATGGGGGCAAGGTCGTGCACGCCGGTGAGTCTAGGACGACCCGCGATGACCTGCGTCGGGGCGAGTGCACCTCAGCACGCTGCACAAACGCGTTTTTGTGCTGGCCCCGGAATCCGCTAGAGTTCATCACGTCGCCGGGACGCGCAAGTGAATCGGAACCGACAAGCGGACGTAGCTCAGTTGGTAGAGCGCAACCTTGCCAAGGTTGAGGTCGCCAGTTCGAACCTGGTCGTCCGCTCGCAGAAGGTGGGGGATCCTTCCCGAACCCCCATCCCTGGTGGAGTGGCCGAGAGGCGAGGCAACGGCCTGCAAAGCCGTCTACACGGGTTCAAATCCCGTCTCCACCTCCAAGGACGATTAGCTCAGCGGGAGAGCACTTCCCTGACACGGAAGGGGTCACTGGTTCAATCCCAGTATCGTCCACCGGTCCGCAAGGATCCCGCGCGATTAGCTCAGCGGGAGAGCGCTTCCCTGACACGGAAGAGGTCACTGGTTCAATCCCAGTATCGCGCACGTAGTACACGCAGGGTCACCCTGCGCGATTAGCTCAGCGGGAGAGCGCTTCCCTGACACGGAAGAGGTCACTGGTTCAATCCCAGTATCGCGCACAGTCCGAAGCCCCGGTCGTCTCGACGACCGGGGCTTCGTCGTTGCCGCATGCGTCCGCACCGCGGCCCGGAGTGGTGGGTCCGGGCCGCGGTGCGGAACGGGTCAGGACGAGAAGAGCATCCGGCCGAAGCTCTTCTGCCGGTAGTGGCCGTGGTGGCCGCCGTGGTGCTGCTGCGGGGCGCCCCAGGCGGGCGCCGGGGCGGCCGGGTAGGCCTGCGGGGCCGGCGGCGGGGGCGGGGCCTGCTGAGTCCACTGCGCTTCCATGCGGGTCAGGGACTCCAGCTCGCCGTAGTCCAGGAATATCCCCCGGCAGCCGCTGCACTGCTCGATCTGAATGCCGTTGCGGTTGTACGTGTGCATCGGTGCGTGGCACTTGGGACACTGCATGTTCGGGCTCACTCCTCGCCGTCGGTGTGCCGTCGCCGGAATGCGTGCCCGCCGACGGTCGGTTCACCCTACGACGCGTGTCCGGCGGCCAACTCGGGTGGGAGCGCGGCAATTCGGGCACAGCTCCCGATCATCATCTGTTCCACCTCATCCGGATCCCTGCCCTCCGCCGCGGACTTGGCGAGCGCCAGTGCCGCGGTCTGTACGGTCAGGGCGCGGGCGGCGACGTCCAACTCGGGCCAGGGGTCGCCCTCGGCGGACACGGCGGGGCCACCGGCCGCCCGGTAGGCGCCCAGGAAGCGGAACCAGACGTCGGGGGGCAGCAGTCCGGCCGCGTACCAGGCGGCCGGCCGGGCCAGGTCCCAGGCGGCGTCACCGATGCCCGCGTCGTCGACATCGATCAGCAGCCACCCTCCGTGCGGGACGGGGTGCCGGACGAGCTGGCCCAGGTGCAGATCGCCGTGGCACAGGAAGCGCGGAAGGTGCGCGGGTGCGGGGGCAGCATCGCGGGCCCAGTCGGGCAGCCGCTGCCAGGCGGTCAGCACGGGAGCGGTGGACGGGTCCCCCGGGCGCTGCGCGCACATCCGGCCGACGGCGAGCGCGGCCTTCGCGGGCCCCCGCATGGCCGGAAGCACGAGCGGCTGCGCGGCGCCGGGCCCGGGAGCCGGCAGCTCGGTGCGGTGGAGGCGCGCCAGGAGGACGGCAGCCTCCTCCCACGGCGCCGCGTCCGGGTCCCCGGGGTCCACGGGCCCCCCGTGGGGCCACAGGGTGACCGGGCGCCCGTGGAGCTCGGTGAGGCGGGGAGCTCCCGGCACGAGGGGCGCGGCAGCCTCCCCCCGGGCCGTCGGAGGCGGCAGCGGCAGGGGGGCGAGCAGGATGTCCGCCAGACCGGGAAGGGCCGCCAGCCCGAGCCGTACGGCCAGGGCGGCGACGTCCGTGCCGGGAGCGTGGGCCTTGGCGACGACGGTGCCGCTGCGGACCACAGTGCCGTCCGCCCGGTCCGCGAGCACGGCCGGCGGCGGGCAGCCGCAGCCGGCCGGCGCGGGTGCGTGGGCCGCCCGGTGGGCGAGGGCGCCCAGCGCGCGTACGACTGCGGTGGTCACGGTCTCCCCCGGTGGCGCGGATCTGCGGGACCGGCCGGCGCCGTGCCCGCCGAAGAGCGTACGCGGGGCGCCGGATACCTCGCGGACGCCGGTCGCTCACCGGCCCCGGACAGCGCGATGTCCGGTCAGCTCCCCAGCTGACCGGACAAACGCTGCCGTCCGCCGCACCCCCGTCCCCACGGGGTTGTTGGCCGGATGTCCCGGTCCGAACCGCTCTTCCGGACCCGGGGCGCCGCTCAGCGCCCCAGCATCACGCCCACGGACGACGCTTGTGTGACCACTGCTTCCCAGCCGCCGAAGACGACCACGAGCAGGGCCGCCAGAGGAAGAACCATGGCAGTCGCCACCAGCGGGTGGCGCTTGCCGGACGACGGACGGCTGCCGAACGAGGCGTAGGCCTTGCGTCCCTGCGTACGGATCATGGTCCGCGTTGCCGTGTCCGCCATGGTTCCTCTCCTGACCTGATGTGGAGCGGCGGGCGTTTGACCTCGGGGGACGAGTGCAGCGCCCGCCGCTTGACTTCAACATTAGGGATTCGGGGGGCGGGCGGCGTCATGCCCGCGTACCGAATGCCGGGCCTCCCGGAGGATGAGCCGTGGGTAGTCGGCGTACTCCCCTGGGTGGAGACGGGGCTACCGGACGTTGGGGTCATCCCCGAGGGGGCGCTCGGAGGAGTCCTCCCTGGGTACCGGTTGTTCGACCAGGGCGAGCACCCTGGTCGACATGAAGCGGGCGGTGCGCACGACGGAGCCGTTCCTGGTGACTTCACTCACTTAGACCACCCCTCGGCGGACTGCCGTCTCCACTCTGCGCCCTGCCCTGGAGGCCACCATTTCGTAGGTTCGGGTCGTGTCCCCGGCGTCCACGACTATCTCGACTCGATCGCCCTTCATTGATCCAATCCCCCTTCTGCGACGGACCTTTGAGATCTCGCACGGGCAGGGAAGCCTGGATCCGCGGCTCCCTGACCACTCCTCAAGTTTCCCACCCGGCACTGACAATCGATTCGGAGGCGAGGGCGCGGCCTCTGAGCAGCCCGGGCGGCGGGTACGTAAGCTGTGCCTCGTCAGGCGGACCAGGCAGCGGGGATGGGCAGACATGGCGATGATGCGGCTCCGGCGCGAGGACCCGCGTGTCGTCGGTTCGTTCAGGCTGCACCGGCGGCTCGGGGCGGGCGGCATGGGTGTCGTCTATCTGGGTTCGGACCGGCGCGGCCAGCGGGTGGCGCTCAAGGTGATCCGCCCGGATCTGGCGGAGGACCAGGAGTTCCGCTCGCGGTTCGCCCGCGAGGTGTCCGCCGCCCGGCGGATCCGCGGCGGCTGCACGGCCCGGCTGGTGGCCGCCGATCTGGAGGCGGACCGCCCGTGGTTCGCCACGCAGTACGTACCGGGCCCCTCGCTGCACGACAAGGTGGCCGAGGAGGGCCCGCTGTCCGCCGCCGAGGTGGCCTCGATCGGGGCGGCGCTCTCCGAGGGGCTGGTGGCGGTGCACGAGGCGGGAGTCGTCCACCGTGACCTGAAGCCGTCGAACATCCTCCTCTCCCCCAAGGGCCCGCGGATCATCGACTTCGGGATCGCCTGGGCGACCGGCGCCTCCACCCTCACGCACGTCGGCACGGCGGTCGGATCGCCCGGCTTCCTCGCCCCCGAGCAGGTACGGGGCGCGGCGGTGACGCCCGCGACTGACGTCTTCTCTCTCGGTGCCACGCTGGCGTACGCGGCCATGGCCGATTCACCGTTCGGGCACGGTAGTTCCGAGGTGATGCTCTACCGCGTGGTGCACGAGGAACCGCAGTTGTACGACGTGCACGACGCGCTCGCCCCGCTGGTGAGCGCCTGTCTGGCGAAGGACCCGGAGGAGCGGCCGAGCACCCTCCAACTCTCCATGCGGCTCAAGGAGATCGCGGCGCGGGAGGCGCAGGGGCTGCACGAGAGCCGGCCGCCCGCGCAGCGCTCAGCGCAGGAGGCGGACCGCCCGACGGGCCGTCTGGACGGCGCGTACACCGAGCAGCACACCCGCCGCGCGCCGGGCCCCGCCCCCCTCTCTCGTCCGCAGAACCGGCAGACGGCGCCGCCGCGTCCCGCTTCGCCCCGCACCGGCGGTTCGCGCCAGGAGCGGCAGCCGCGCAGCACGACGGGTTCCGGCAAGCGGTCACTGGGTGCGAACGGGACGAACGGCAGGCCGGGCACCCGGCCCGGGACCCGTTCGACCTCGGCAGGGCGGCGCCCCGCCAATCCCCGGCTGCTGCGGCAGCGGCTCGTCGTCTTCGTCGTGGTGACGCTGTTGGTGGCGCTGGGCATCGCGGCGGCCCAGGGCTGTCAGGGGCCGGCGCGCGGTCTCGGCTCCGGACTGCATCCGGGTCCCGGCCAGACCCAGAGCCGCATCCAGGGATAGCGGGGCAGCCGCGATCCCGGGTGCCGCTTCAGCTCTGCGGACGTCCTGTGGCCACCGCGTAGAAGGCGACAGCGGCGGCCGCGCCCACGTTCAGCGAGTCGACGCCGTGGGCCATCGGGATGCGTACCCACTCGTCGGCGGCGACGAGGGCCTGGGTGGACAGTCCGTCCCCCTCGGCGCCCAGCATGAGAGCCACCTTGTCCATCCGGTGCGGCGCGGCCTCGTCGATACTGCTGGCCTTCTCGTCCGGCGTGAGCGCGAGCAGCTTGAAGCCCGCCTCCCGTACGGTTTCCAGTGCCTTGGGCCAGGTGTCGAGGCGGGCGTAGGGGACGGAGAAGACCGCACCCATCGAGACCTTGACGGAGCGCCGGTACAGCGGGTCGGCGCAGTCCGGCGAGAGCAGGACTGCGTCCATGCCGAGCGCCGCGGCACTGCGGAAGATCGCCCCGATGTTCGTGTGGTCGTTGACCGCCTCCATGACGACCACGTGGCGCGTGGTGCGCAGCAGCTCCTCGGCAGCCGGCAGCGGTTTGCGCTGCATGGAGGCGAGGGCGCCGCGGTGCACGTGATAGCCGGTGACGCGCTCGGCGAGCTCCGGGCTGACCGCGTACACGGGGGCCGGCACCTCGTCGATGACGTCGCGCATCAGGCCGACCCACTTCGCCGAGAGCAGCATGGACCGCATCTCGTACCCGGCCTGCCTGGCGCGTCTGATGACCTTCTCGCCCTCGGCGATGAAGAGGCCCTCGGCGGGCTCTCGCCTGCGCCGGAGCTCCACGTCGGTCAGGCCGGTGTAGTCGCGAAGTCGGGGGTCGTCGGGGTCGTCGACGGTGATGAGATCAGCCACAGGTTGATACTGCCTTGTCCGGTGTGTGGTGCCAACGGTCTGGAGGAAGATCCGTTACCGATGGTTACTCGGCCGAGTTTTCCATGGCGGCCGGGCCGACCGCGACGACGTCGCCGATGACGATGACGGCCGGCGGCCGCACCTCCTGGGCGACCGCCCGCTCGCCGACGGTCGCGAGCGTCGCGTCGACGCGGCGCTGGGCGGCCATGGTCCCTTCCTGGACCAGCGCGACCGGCGTCTCGGGGGACTTGCCGTGGGCGATGAGCGTACGGGCGATGGCGCCGATCTTGTCGACTGCCATCAGGAGCACCAGGGTGCCGCGCAGCTGGGCGAGGGCCGCCCAGTCGACCAGGGACCGCTCGTCGTCGGGGGCGACATGGCCGCTGACCACGGTGAACTCGTGGGCGACGCCGCGGTGGGTGACGGGGATACCGGCCGCGCCCGGCACCGAGATCGAGCTGGAGATGCCGGGGACGACGGTGCAGGCGATGCCCTCTGCGGCGAGCGCCAGGGCCTCCTCCATGCCGCGCCCGAAGACGAAGGGGTCACCGCCCTTGAGGCGGACGACGGCCTTGCCCGCCTTGGCGTGCTCGATCAGCGCGTTGTTGATCGCCTCCTGCGCCATGTAGCGGCCGTACGGGATCTTCGCGGCGTCGATCACCTCGACGTGCGGCGGGAGTTCGTCCAGCAGGTCGCGCGGGCCGAGCCGGTCCGCGATGACGACGTCGGCCTCGGCGAGGAGGCGGCGGCCACGGACGGTGATCAGGTCGGGGTCGCCGGGGCCGCCGCCGACCAGGGCGACGCCGGGCGTCCTGGTGCGGTGGTGGGGCGCGGCGAGGGTGCCGTCGCGCAGTCCCTCGACGATGGCGTCGCGCACGGCGGCGGAGTGGCGCGGGTCGCGGCCGTGCGCGTCGGTGGTGAGCACCGCGACGGTGACGCCCTCGCTGCGTCCGGTGGCGGGGGTCCAGGCGGTGGCGGCGTCGGCGTTGTCGCTGCGGACGCACCAGGTGCGGGTGCATTCGGCCTCGGCGGAGGCGGCGTCGTTGGCGGCGGTGTCGTCGGACGCGATGAGGGCGTACCAGGTGTCTGCGAGGTCGCCGTCGGCGTAGGCACGGCGCTCCCAGCGGATCTCGCCCGCGTCCGCCATCGCCTCGACGGAGGGGGTGGCGGACGGCGACACGAGGACGATGTCCGCGCCGGCCGCGATGAGGGCGGGGAGGCGGCGCTGCGCGACCTGGCCGCCACCGACGACGACTACGCGGCGCCCGCTCAGGCGAAGTCCGACGGGGTACGCGGGGTGAACGGCGTGCTCGGCCATGGCGGTGCGGGCTCCTCGTGCGGTGCGTGTGCTGCGGCGCCGCTGCGGCGGTGGAGCGGCTGTGACGTGCGGGTTCACGATACGGGGTGGGCGCGGTGTCGCGGCTGGGGCGGGCGCCTGCGGCGGGCCTGTTCCCCTATCCGCCCCTTCCCGAAACCGGGGCTCTGCCCCCGGGCCCCGCGCCGCAAACGCCCGGGGGGGGGGGGGGTTAGGGGGTGCCCCCCCGGCCCCCCCCCCCAGGCGCCCGCGCG
>NZ_JBHVWF010000181.1:0-14285 GCF_042882365.1 Streptomyces sp. NPDC058221
CACCCCCCCCAGTATATTTATTAACATGGGGGTTATTTCATGCCGAGCCCGGAGGCCGGGAGCCCCGTTGCGGGGCCACCAAAAAGGTAATGGGGGGGGGGCTGCGGTGGCTCATGTCCCAGGGCGGGAGGCGCGGCCCTGCCGCAGGACCACGTGAAGGGCCCCTCCGCCACCGGCGGAGGGGCCCTTCACGACAGGAGAGGCGAACAGCTGCTCAGCCGCCGAACTCCTCCAGGCCCTTCAGCGCCTGGTCCAGCAGCGCCTGCCGGCCCTCGAGCTCACGGGCCAGCTTGTCCGCACGGCTGTTGTTGCCCGAGGCGCGCGCCGCGTCGATCTGGGTGCGCAGCTTGTCCACGGCCGACTGGAGCTGGCCGGTCAGACCCGCGGCACGGGCACGTGCCTCCGGGTTCGTCCGGCGCCACTCCGACTCCTCGGCCTCCTGGAGCGCCCGCTCCACCGTGTGCATCCGCCCCTCGACCTTCGGACGGGCGTCACGCGGCACGTGGCCGATGGCCTCCCAGCGCTCGTTGATGGCCCTGAACGCCGCCCTGGAGGCCTTGAGGTCCTTCACCGGCACCAGCTTCTCGGCCTCGACCGCGAGCTCCTCCTTGAGCTTGAGGTTCTCGCCCTGCTCCGCGTCCCGCTCGGCGAAGACCTCGCTGCGGGCGGCGAAGAAGACGTCCTGGGCACCGCGGAAACGGTTCCACAGATCGTCCTCGGCCTCGCGCTGGGCGCGGCCCGCTGCCTTCCACTCCGTCATCAGATCGCGGTAGCGGGCAGCCGTCGGGCCCCAGTCCGAGGATCCGGACAGCGACTCGGCCTCGACGACCAGCTTCTCCTTGGCCTTGCGGGCCTCCTCGCGCTGGGCGTCCAGCGCGGCGAAGTGGGCCTTGCGGCGCTTGGAGAACGCCGAGCGCGCGTGCGAGAAGCGGTGCCACAGCTCGTCGTCGGACTTGCGGTCGAGCCGCGGCAGGCCCTTCCACGTGTCGACGAGCGCGCGCAGCCGCTCACCCGCGGAGCGCCACTGCTCGCTCTGCGCCAGCTCCTCGGCCTCGACGACCAGCGCCTCCTTGGCGTGCTTCGCCTCGTCGGTCTGCTTCGCCTTCTGGGCCTTGCGCTCCTCGCGCCGCGAGTCGACCGTCGCCACCAGGGCGTCCAGCCGCTTGCGCAGCGCGTCGAGGTCGCCGACCGCGTGGTGCTCGTCGACCTGCGCACGCAGATGCTCGATGGCGGTCGTCGCGTCCTTCGCGGACAGATCGGTGGTCTTCACCCGCCGCTCGAGGAGGCCGATCTCGACCACAATGCCCTCGTACTTGCGCTCGAAGTAGGCCAGGGCCTCCGCCGGAGAACCGGCCTGCCACGATCCGACGACCTGCTCGCCGTCGGCTGTACGCACGTACACGGTGCCTGTCTCGTCGACACGGCCCCACGGGTCGCTGCTCACAGCGCCTCCTCCACCTGATGCCCGCGAGAGGGTTCGCCCCCCTGGCATCGTCCACAGTTTCCTGGGGCGGGCAGCGCCCGCCCTGCACAACGCCAATCTAGGCGACGGGCCACCCGGCTGTCCGCACTCCGCGCGGCCGAAATTATCCGGCCCGCGTCAGGTGCCTGTGGTGCGGATCACGCCGGGCCCGCCGCGCTCATGCCTTGTCGACGGCCGCCTTCGAGATGTTCACGGCCTTCTTCGGCGCACCGTCGGCGGCGCCACCGGTGACCCCCGCCTTGCCGATGGCCTCGACCGACTTCAGCGAATCCTTGTCCATCGTGCCGAACGGCGTGTAGGTGGGCGGCAGTTTGCTGTCCTTGTAGACCAGGAAGAACTGGCTGCCTCCGGTGTGCGCCTGGCCTGTGTTGGCCATCGCCACCGTGCCCGCCGGGTACGTCACCGTGCCGTCCTTGCCGGCCTTGCCCAGGGCGGTGAGGTTCTCGTCCGGAATCGTGTAGCCCGGACCGCCGGTGCCGTCGCCCTTGGGGTCGCCGCACTGGAGGACGTAAATACCCTGCGTGGTCACACGGTGGCACTTCGTACCGTCGAAGAAGCCCTTGTCGGCGAGCGACTTGAAGGAGTTCGCGGTGTGCGGCGTCTTCGCCGCGTCCATCGTGAACGCGATGTCGCCCTGGCTCGTCTTGAGCGACAGGGTGTACTTCGCCTTCTTGTCGATCTTCATCGCCGGCTCGGGCGCGCTCTCCTTGCTCGCCGAGGGCGAGGGTGAGGCCGACGGGCTCTGGCTCGCGGCCGCGTCGGCCTTGTCCTTCTTGCCGTCGTCGCCGGTGGCGAAGTAGGTGACGCCGCCGATGACGGCCACCACGGCCACCGCTGAGGTGATGATGACCGTCAGCCTCCGCGTCCTGCGGCGGGCCTCCTCCCGGCGCTGCTGCTGCCGCTCGAACTTCTCCCTGGCGAGCTGCCGCCGCCGCTGATCGCTGCTGACCACCGGGTGATCTCCTTGTACGTCGTCTGTCGGGCCTGAGTTGCCCCGTACCGTATATGGGTTAGCTGTGGAATGAGGAGCGCCGGTAGGCTCTGAACTGCTGCGACCTCGCAGCCGCAACCCCTCGTCGGACGACCATTAAGGACGATCGTGCTCATTGCCGGGTTCCCCGCCGGGGCCTGGGGGACCAACTGTTACCTGGTCGCCCCCGCCGCAGGTGAGGAGTGCGTGATCATCGACCCGGGCCACCAGGCCGCGTCCGGGGTCGAGGAAGCGCTGAGGAAGCATCGGCTGAAGCCCGTCGCCGTCGTGCTCACCCACGGCCACATCGACCACGTCGCCTCGGTCGTCCCGGTCTGCGGCGCGCACGACGTCCCTGCCTGGATCCACCCCGAGGACCGCTACATGATGAGTGACCCGGAGA
This sequence comes from Streptomyces sp. NPDC058221, assembly GCF_042882365.1. Classification (NCBI taxonomy): domain Bacteria; kingdom Bacillati; phylum Actinomycetota; class Actinomycetes; order Kitasatosporales; family Streptomycetaceae; genus Streptomyces; species Streptomyces sp. NPDC058221. Next base: position 2,857 of record NZ_JBHVWF010000181.1, read on the forward strand.
AGGCCCTCGGCCGCTCCATCGGGATGCCGCTCATGGGCGAGCTGACGGTGGGCGAACCGGACGACGTCAAGGAGCTGAGCGACGGGGCCCGGCTGAGGCTGGCCGGTCTGGAGTTCGGTGTCTCGCATGCGCCCGGCCATACCAAGGGGTCGGTGACGTTCAGGATGCCCGAGGCCGCGGAGGTTCCGCAGGTTCTCTTCTCGGGCGACCTGCTCTTCGCCGGCTCCGTCGGACGCACCGACCTGCCCGGCGGCGACCAGGCCGAGCTGCTCGAGTCGCTGGCCCGCGTGTGCCTGCCGCTCGACGACTCGACCGTGGTGCTGTCCGGCCACGGCCCCCAGACGACCATCGGCCGCGAGCGCGCCACCAATCCGTATCTGTCCGGTATGGACGCGCCCCGACGAGGAATGTGACGAGAGCGAAATCGTGAGCACCTTCAAGGCCCCCAAGGGCACGTACGACCTGACCCCGCCCGACTCCGCGAAGTACCTCGCGGTGCGTGAGGCGATCTCCGCGCCTCTGAAGAACTCCGGCTACGGCTACATCGAGACCCCCGGCTTCGAGGACGTGGCCCTCTTCTCCCGAGGCGTCGGTGAGTCCACCGACATCGTGAGCAAGGAGATGTACACCCTCACCACCAAGGGCGGCTCCGAGCTCGCCCTGCGCCCCGAGGGCACCGCGTCCGTGCTGCGCGCCGCCCTGGAGGCCAACCTCCACAAGCTCGGCAATCTGCCGGTCAAGCTCTGGTACTCCGGCTCGTACTACCGCTACGAGCGCCCGCAGAAGGGCCGTTACCGCCACTTCTCGCAGGTCGGCGCCGAGGCCATCGGTGCCGAGGACCCGGCGCTGGACGCCGAACTGATCATCCTGGCCGACCAGGCGTACCGCACGCTGGGGCTGCGCGAATTCCGCATCCTGCTGAACTCGCTGGGCGACAAGGAGTGCAGGCCCGTCTACCGCGACGCACTCCAGGGCTTCCTGCGCGAGCTCGACCTGGACGAGGAGACCCGCCGCCGCATCGAGATCAACCCGCTCCGGGTCCTCGACGACAAGCGCCCCGAGGTCCAGAAGCAGCTCACCGGCGCCCCGGCGCTGCGCGACTACCTCTGCGACGCCTGCAAGGCGTACCACGAGGAGGTCCGCGACCTGCTCAACGCGGCGGGCGTGGTGTACGAGGACGACGAGAAGCTCGTCCGCGGCCTCGACTACTACACCCGCACCACCTTCGAGTTCGTCCACGACGGACTGGGCTCGCAGTCGGCGGTGGGCGGCGGCGGCCGGTACGACGGCCTCTCCGAGATGATCGGCGGCCCGGCGCTCCCGTCGGTGGGCTGGGCGCTCGGCGTGGACCGCACCGTGCTCGCCCTGGAGGCGGAGGGCATCGAGCTCGAACTGCCCTCGACCACCAGTGTCTTCGCCGTCCCGCTCGGCGAGGACGCGCGGCGCAAGCTGTTCGCCGTCGTCACACAGCTGCGCCGCGAGGGCGTGGCCGCGGACTTCGCGTTCGGGGGCCGCGGTCTCAAGGGCGCGATGAAGAGCGCCAACCGGTCGGGCGCGCGGTTCACCGTCGTGGCCGGCGAGCGTGATCTGGCCGAGGGTGTCGTGCAGCTCAAGGACATGGAGTCCGGCGAGCAGGCCGCCGTTCCCCTGGCCGATGTGACCGAGGTGGTCAAGGCGCGCCTGGCGTAGGTCCCTTCACCGGTCGCAGGCGGCAGTTCTCCGGCCGCCTGCGACCAGTGGCTCCGCGCCCCGGCCCGTTCCGTCAACTCGGCGAATCTGGATTCATCCTGACGAAGGATTCCGGTCCGGAAGAGCCGGTGACGGCAGGCGGAGGCCCGCGCCCTGGCCGGAAGCGAGAGCCCCTGCGTCCGGTGCCGTCGAGGCCGTCCGTGCACGGACGGCACGCTTGTTTTCGCATGCACCTTTATGTTCATCGAACGGAAGACCGGTGCAGAGGTGCGGCACAATGACCGTGCCCAGCAGGCTACTCAGCGACGGAACGGCGATATGACGACTGCAGCGGTTGACCATCCCTCCTCCCATCAGGACGAGGACGACGGGAAGAGGACCATCGGCGGCGGTCGCACGTTCGCACTGCTGCTGATGATCACGGGCGCTGCCGGACTTCTTGCCGCGTGGGTCATCACGCTCGACAAGCTCAAGCTGATGGAGGATCCCACCTTCGTCCCGGGCTGCAGTCTCAACCCGGTGGTGTCCTGCGGCAACATCATGAAGAGCGAGCAGGCGGCGGCCTTCGGCTTCCCCAACCCGTGGCTCGGCCTTGCCACCTATCCCGTGATCATCGGCATCGGACTGGCACTGCTCGCCGGTGCGCGCTTCCGCAGCTGGTACTGGCTGGGGATGAACGCAGGCACCCTGTTCGGGGTCGGCTTCTGCACCTGGCTCCAGTACCAGTCGCTGTACAACATCAATTCCCTCTGCCTGTGGTGCTGCCTCGCCTGGGTCGCCACGATCCTCATGTTCTGCTACGTCACCACGCACAACATCAAGCACCGGATCCTGCCCGCGCCGAACTGGCTGCGCAACGGGCTGGCGGAGTTCCACTGGGTTCCGCCGGTCCTGTGGGTCGGCATCATCGGCATGCTCATCCTGACCCGCTGGTGGGACTTCTGGACCAGCTGAGCGGCCCCTTGTGCCAGGAAGGGTCCTGCTCGGGGCCCGGCGGGATTGTCAGTGCGGTGACATAGGCTTCAAAACGTGGAGCCCGACCTCTTTACCGCAGCAGCCGAAGACCGCCAGGAGAAGGACCCGTCCAGCAGCCCCCTCGCTGTCCGGATGCGTCCGCGTACCCTCGACGAGGTCGTCGGCCAGCAGCATCTGCTCAAACCGGGCTCGCCGCTGCGCCGCCTCGTCGGCGAGGGAAGCGGGGGACCGGCCGGTCCGTCCTCGGTGATCCTCTGGGGTCCCCCCGGCATCGGGAAGACGACTCTTGCGTACGTGGTCAGCAAGGCCACCAACAAGCGCTTCGTCGAGCTCTCCGCGATCACCGCGGGAGTCAAGGAAGTGCGGACGGTCATCGAGGGCGCCCGCCGCGCCACCGGTGGCTACGGCAAGGAGACCGTCCTCTTCCTGGACGAGATCCACCGCTTCTCCAAGGCGCAGCAGGACTCGCTGCTCCCGGCCGTGGAGAACCGCTGGGTGACGCTGATCGCGGCCACCACCGAGAATCCGTACTTCTCGATCATCTCCCCGCTGCTCTCGCGCTCACTGCTGCTGACCCTCGAGTCGCTGACCGACGACGACCTGCGGGGTCTGCTGCGCCGGGCCCTGACCGACGAGCGCGGACTCGGCGGCGCGGTGGCCCTGCCCGAGGACGCCGAGGAGCATCTGCTGCGCATCGCGGGGGGTGACGCACGCCGTGCGCTGACGGCGCTGGAGGCTGCGGCCGGGGCGGCGCTGTCGAAGCAGGAGGATGAGATCACCCTCCTGACCCTGGAGGAGACGGTCGACCGTGCGGCCGTGAAGTACGACCGGGACGGCGACCAGCACTACGACGTGGCGAGTGCGCTGATCAAGTCGATCCGCGGCTCGGACGTCGATGCCGCACTGCACTATCTGGCCCGGATGATCGAGGCGGGGGAGGACCCCCGGTTCATCGCCCGGCGGCTGATGATCTCGGCCAGTGAGGACATCGGCCTCGCCGACCCCACGGCCCTGCCCATCGCGGTCGCGGCGGCCCAGGCGGTCGCGATGATCGGCTTCCCGGAGGCGGCGCTCACGCTCAGCCACGCCACGATCGCCCTGGCCCTCGCCCCCAAGTCCAACGCGGCGACGCTGGCGATCTCCGCCGCCCAGGAGGACGTACGCAAGGGCCTGGCCGGCCCGGTCCCGGCCCATCTGCGCGACGGCCACTACAAGGGCGCCGCCAAGCTCGGCCACGCACAGGGCTATGTCTATCCGCACGACGTCCCCGGCGGTATCGCCGCCCAGCAGTACGCCCCGGACGCCGTCCGCGACAAGCGCTACTACGTGCCCACCCGGTACGGCGCCGAGGCACGGTACGCGGACGTGGCGGACCGGGTCCGTGAACGGCTCGGCCGTACGGACGCCGACGGCGGGGCGAGCCCCTCCGGTTCATAGGGCTCCCGGCCCCGGCATCAGGGCGCGGCCGCTTCGAAGAGCGTGTGGATGGCATGGCGCAGTTCGACCACGTCGCGCACCGGCTCGGGGAACTCGAAGCGCGCGTCGAAGCACCTTCCGTCCCGCTCGCAGAAGCGCACCCGCAGCCCGAGACGGTCCAGTGCGACCGGCACGACGGCAGGGCGGTGCGCCGAGCAGGCGTCCGCGGCCCGCTCGCCGAGCAGTCCGCACAGCGTCCCCAGCTGCTCTCCGTGCGCCGCGTGCAGATGCTGGAGCAGTCCGGCCTCGTGGCCGGCGAGCGGGTCGGCCACCGCATCCCGCAATTCCTCCGGCTCGACGCTCTGCGCACCCCAGAGATCGTCGACGTACGCCTCACCCGTCTCCAGCCGCAGCAGCATCCGGCCGGGCCCCGCCATGCCGGGTACGGTGGTGAGCCAGCCGGAGACCCGGGCGCGGCCGCGGATGCGGTGCGGTACGGATACCGGGGCGACGTCGGTGATCTCCAGCACAGCCGAGAGCTCGTCGTCCTGGGCGTGCGTCGCGGCCCGTACGGCCGGGGAATCCGCGGGGAAATCCAGGAACAGATCCCCCTCCGGACCCACGCTGCGCGACCGTGGGATCAGGTGGTCCGAGCCCGCTGAGCCGAGGCCGGGGATGAGCAGTACCGCGGAGCAGGTACTCTGTACGAGAGTTCGTGTGCGCTCGGCTGCTGACGGCATCCGAGTGTTTTCAAGCCCGCTGGGACGCGGCTGACCACGATCAGATCGGCCTTCCGTCGTAGCAGCACTTTTCTGTGTGCTGCCGCTGTCTGTGCTGTCCGTGACGTGTGTGGTGTTCCCAGGGCGAGACATGCGATCTCCTTGAGTAAGGTGAGCCTAACCTAACCTACAACGGAGGTCTGGAGAACGTGCCTAATCAGTCGCGTCCCAAGGTCAAGAAGAGCCGCGCGCTCGGCATTGCGCTGACGCCGAAGGCCGTCAAGTACTTCGAGGCCCGCCCCTACCCGCCGGGCGAGCACGGCCGCGGCCGCAAGCAGAACTCGGACTACAAGGTCCGTCTGCTCGAGAAGCAGCGTCTGCGTGCCCAGTACGACATCAGCGAGCGTCAGATGGCGCGTGCCTACGACCGCGCCAAGAAGGCCGAGGGCAAGACGGGCGAGGCTCTCGTCGTCGAGCTCGAGCGCCGCCTCGACGCGCTGGTTCTGCGTTCCGGCATCGCCAAGACGATCTACCAGGCGCGCCAGATGGTCGTGCACGGTCACATCGAGGTCGACGGCCACAAGGTCGACAAGCCGTCCTTCCGCGTCCGTCCCGACAACATCGTGATGGTCCGCGAGCGCAGCCGCGACAAGCACCCCTTCCAGGTTGCCCGCGAGGGTGGTTACGACACCGACGGTGAGACCCCGCGCTACCTGCAGGTGAACCTGAAGGCCCTGGCCTTCCGCCTTGACCGGGACCCGAACCGCAAGGAAATCCCCGTGATCTGCGACGAGCAGCTCGTCGTCGAGTACTACGCCCGTTGATTCAGGCGTAGTCGCTCCTCACCGGCGCTCAGGCCCGCCCCTTCCCGAAGTCGGGGAGGCGGCGGGCTTTCGCGTCCTGCCGGCCGACGGCTGCGGACCGGGTGCCTCCTCCGCCCCGGGGCCCGTGCCGTTCTGCCGTTCCCCGGACCGGACCGCCAGAGCCCTGGTCACCACCGCGTCCGCCCCCAGCCGCCCGCCCGCGCGGCGCTGCGACGCGTACCGCGCATCCCCCAGTTCATGACGGGCCAGCTCCTCGCACCGGGCCTTCGGGGCCCCGTAGTGTGCCGAGCCGAACAGCGGCAGTCCCACCGATGGCCAGATCTGTTCGGCGGCCCCCTGCAGCAGCGCCGCCTCGGCCGCGTCGCCCTCGACGACCGTGACGAGCGCCAGCAGCTCCAGTGAGAGCACGGTGCCGAGCAGATCGTGGAAGGTGTGGCTGATGGACAGCGACTCCCCGAGAAGCTCCCGGGCGCGAGCGGGACGGCCCCGCTGCAGTGCGGCGAAGGCCAGGACGAACAACGCGTAGCTGAGCGCCCACCGCTCCCCGTGGTCCTCGCAGATGTCCCGGACCTCTTCGCAGATCGTGACCGCGCGGTCCAGGTCGCCCCGGAACCCGACCGTCATCGCCAGCTCGACCTGGGCCATCAGCACATTGCTGTTCAGCTCCCCGAGCTCCCGGTAGCGGCCGAGCGCGTCGTGCAGCAGCTCCTGCGCGCGCGTCGTGTCGTCCGTGACAAGTGCCAGACAGCCGGTGCGGTGGACCGCGTACGCCGATGCCGTGGTGTCGCCCGCAAGTTCCGCCTCCTCCCGGCACTCCGTCAGCGCCGAGATCGCACCCACCGGGTCGCCCTGCAGTACTGCGACATAGCCGAGCACCCACAGCGCCTTCAGGCGCGAGGAGTCGTACGGGGTCTCCTCCTCCAGCACATGGACCAGCCAGTGACGCCCCTCCGAGAGCCGGCCGCAGCCGACCCACAGGAACCAGAGCGTTCCCGCCAGGTACTGCGCGAGATGCGCCTCCTCCGGGCACTCCAGCGAACACTCCATGGCCCGTCGCAGATTCGGCAGTTCGGCCTCCGCTCGGGCCGCAACCTCGGCCTGCCGCGGACTGAACCAGTCCAGTTCGCACCAGGTCGCGAGCCCCAGGAACCAGTCGCGGTGGCGGCGGCGCAGGCGTTCCGTCTCGCCGGTCGCCGCCAGCCACTCGGCGCCGTACTCGCGCACCGTGTCGAGCATCCGGTAGCGGGTACCGGCCGACGAGTCCTCCCGCGCCACGATGGACTGCGCCAACAGCCCGGAGAGCACGTCGAGTACCGAGTCGGCCGGGAGATCGGAGCCGCTGCAGATGTACTCGACGGCCTCCAGATCGAACTGTCCTGCGAAGACCGAGAGCCTCGACCACAGCAGCCGTTGCTCCGGAGCGCACAGCTCATGGCTCCAGCCGATCGCCGTACGGAGCGTCTGATGGCGGGGCAGTGCGCTGCGGCTGCTGCCGGTCAGCAGCTGGAAGCGGTCGTCCAGCCGTTCCAGCACCTGTTCGGTCGACAGGGCCCGCAGCCGCCCGGCGGCCAGCTCCAGGGCGAGCGGGATGCCGTCCAGCCGCCGGCAGAGTTCCAGGGCCGCACCGCGGGTCTGCTCGGTCAGCCGGAACTCCGGACGCACCGCAGCCGCCCGCTCCGCGAAGAGCCGGAGCGCGTCCCCGTCGGACATGGTCGCGAGCGGGTAGCCGGCCTCCCCGTCGAGTTCGAGCGGCAGCCGGCCGACTGCCAGTACCCGCAGCCGCGGCGCCCGGCGCAGCAGATCGCGCACCAACTCCGCACAGGCGTCCACGAGATGTTCGAAGCCGTCGATCACCAGCAGGAGCCGGCGCCCGGCGCAGTGTTCGAGAAGAGTGGTGCGGGGCGGCCTGTTGGTGTGGTCGGTCAGGCCCAGCGCGTCGACGAGAGCGTGCTCCAGCAGCCCGGGATCGTGGACGGCGGACAGCTCCACCAGCCACACCCCGTCGCAGTACCGTTTCTCCTGGAGGGCCGCGACCCTGGTGGCCAGCCGGGTCTTGCCCACCCCGCCCACGCCGACGACGGTGACGAGCCTGGACTGCTCCAACAGCCCGGCGAGATCGGCCAACTCGTCTTCGCGTCCCACGAATCTGTTCAGTTCCGCCGGCAGATTGCCCGGAAGAGTGCGCACGAGTCCGCCACGCGCGGTGGGCGGCGGGCCCGAATCGTCGGGGGAGGGGAAGGGGCGCTGAGAGCGTCGCATGAAACACGCAGAGTACTGGCCCGAAAGCGCTCCGTACAATCGCGTTGCGGGAACTCCCGCCGTGCCAACCGGTAATGCGGTACAGGGCGTGAGCCCCGGCGCGATAGGCTCGGAGGCGCTGACCGGCGGCTGCGGAGACCGCCGCCCACCGGGCAGGGAACGCAAGACAGAGACAGACGACAAGCCAGAGAGAGCGGTGCACTGTGTCCGGTGGTGAGGTGGCCGGGATCCTGGTGGCCGTCTTCTGGGCGATCCTGGTTTCGTTCCTCGCCGTTGTGCTGGTGAGGCTCGCCCAGACGCTCAGGGCGACCACCGAACTCGTGGCGGACGTGACCGAACAGGCCGTCCCGCTGCTCGCCGACGCCTCCGCGACCGTACGCTCGGCGCAGACGCAGCTCGACAAGGTCGACGCGATTGCCACGGACGTCCAGGAGGTCACCTCCAACGCCTCGGCGCTCTCCACCACCGTGGCCTCGACCTTCGGCGGCCCGCTGGTCAAGGTCGTCGCGTTCGGCTACGGGGTCCGGCAGGCCATCGGCCGCAGGACCGCCCCCGAACCGGAAACGCGTTCCCGGCGATCGGTGATCGTCGGCCGGACCGTGCCGTCCGCGCGTGGCAGGAAGCGCAACGGCAGAAACTCCCGCGGATCGAAGGACTGACGCAGCGATGTTCCGCCGTACGTTCTGGTTCACCGCCGGCGCAGCCGCCGGGGTCTGGGCCACCGCCAAGGTCAACCGCAAGATCAAGCAGCTGACCCCCGAGAGCCTCGCGGCTCAGGCCGCCGACAAGGCGGTCGTGGCCGGTCACAAGCTCAAGGACTTCGCCCTGGACGTCCGCGAGGGAATGGTCAGACGCGAGGCCGAGCTCGGCGAGGCGCTGGGCCTCGAAGCCCCCGTCGACCCCGACCTCCCCGTGCAGCCGCACTACGCCGTCGAGGCGGCGGAGCCCGACAGGCGCGGGGCGCCCACCCGAAACCGCAAGCTTCCCTACAACTCGTACAACCGGAATGAGGACCACTGATGGAGTCGGCAGAAATTCGCCGCCGCTGGCTGAGCTTCTACGAGGAGCGCGGTCACACCGTCGTCCCTTCGGCGTCGCTCATCGCGGACGACCCGACTCTGCTGCTGGTCCCGGCCGGCATGGTGCCCTTCAAGCCGTACTTCCTCGGCGAGGTCAAGCCGCCCGCGCCGCGCGTCACCAGCGTGCAGAAGTGCGTCCGCACGCCGGACATCGAAGAGGTCGGCAAGACCACCCGGCACGGCACGTTCTTCCAGATGTGCGGGAACTTCTCCTTCGGTGACTACTTCAAGGAAGGCGCCATCGACTACGCCTGGGAGCTGCTCACCGGCTCCGTGGCGGACGGCTGCTTCGGCCTCGACCCCGAGAAGCTCTGGATCACGGTCTACCTCGACGACGACGAGGCCGAGCAGATCTGGCGCGACCGGATCGGGGTACCCGCCGAGCGCATCCAGCGCCTGGGCAAGAAGGACAACTTCTGGTCCATGGGCGTCCCCGGTCCCTGTGGTCCCTGTTCCGAGATCAACTACGACCGCGGCCCCGAGTTCGGCGTCGAGGGCGGCCCGGCCGTCAACGACGAGCGGTATGTGGAGATCTGGAACCTGGTCTTCATGCAGTACGAGCGCGGCGCCGGCGACGGCAAGGAGGACTTCCCGATCCTCGGCGACCTGCCCTCCAAGAACATCGACACCGGCCTCGGCCTCGAACGCCTCGCGATGATCCTGCAGGGCGTGCCGAACATGTACGAGACCGACACTCTGCGCGTCGTCATGGACAAGGCCACCGAGCTCACCGGCGTGCGCTACGGCGCGGCCGAGGGCACGGACGTCTCGCTCCGCGTGGTCGGGGACCACATCCGCACCTCCGTCATGCTCATCGGCGACGGTGTCACCCCCGGCAACGAGGGTCGCGGCTACGTGCTGCGCCGCATCATGCGCCGGGCCATCCGTATGATGCGGCTGATGGGCGCCACCGGTCCCGTCGTCAACGAACTGGTCGGCGTCGTGATCGAGACGATGGGGCTGCAGTACCCCGAGCTGATCACCGACCGCAAGCGCATCGAGACCGTCGCCCTCGCCGAGGAGGCCGCCTTCGTCAAGGCCCTCAAGGGCGGTACGAACATCCTCGAGACCGCCGTCACCGAGACCAAGGCCGCCGGCGGCCAGGTCATCGCCGGCGACAAGGCCTTCCTGCTCCATGACACCTGGGGCTTCCCGATCGACCTCACCCTGGAGATGGCCGCGGAACAGGGCCTGTCCGTGGACGAGGACGGATTCCGCCGCCTGATGCAGGAGCAGCGGGACAAGGCCAAGGCCGACGCCAAGGCCAAGAAGACCGGTCACGCCGACCTGTCCGCCTACCGCGAGGTCGCCGACAACTCCGGCGTCACCGAGTTCACCGGCTACACCACCACCGAGGGCGAGTCGACGATCGTCGGTCTCCTCGTCGACGGCGTCGCCTCGCCGGCCGCCTCCGAGGGCGACGAGGTCGAGGTCGTCCTGGACCGCACCCCGTTCTACGCCGAGGGCGGCGGCCAGCTCGCCGACCAGGGCCGGATCCGGCTGGACACCGGCGCCGTCATCCAGGTGCGCGACGTCCAGCAGCCGGTCCCGGGCGTCTCCGTGCACAAGGGACAGGTCCAGGTCGGTGAGGTGACGGTCGGCGCCAGTGCCCTCGCCACCATCGACAACACCCGCCGCCGGGCCATCGCCCGCGCCCACAGCGCCACCCACCTCACGCACCAGGCGCTGCGCGACGCCCTGGGCCCGACCGCGGCCCAGGCCGGTTCGGAGAACTCCCCGGGCCGCTTCCGCTTCGACTTCGGCTCACCCGCCGCCGTCCCCGGCACGGTACTGACCGACGTCGAGCAGAAGATCAACGAGGTGCTGGCCCGCGAGCTGGACGTCCAGGCCGAGGTCATGTCCATCGACGACGCCAAGAAGCAGGGCGCCATCGCGGAGTTCGGCGAGAAGTACGGCGAGCGGGTCCGGGTCGTGACCATCGGCGACTTCTCCAAGGAGCTGTGCGGCGGAACGCACGTCCACAACACCGCCCAGCTCGGTCTGGTGAAGCTGCTGGGCGAATCGTCCATCGGTTCCGGTGTGCGCCGTATCGAGGCCCTTGTCGGCGTCGACGCGTACAACTTCCTCGCCAAGGAGCACACGGTGGTCGCCCAGCTCCAGGAGCTGGTCAAGGGCCGTTCCGAGGAGCTCCCGGAGAAGATCGCCGGAATGCTCGGCAAGCTGAAGGACGCCGAGAAGGAGATCGAGAAGTTCCGTGCGGAGAAGGTCCTGGCGGCCGCCGCCGGGCTCGTCGAGTCCGCCAAGGACGTACGGGGCGTCGCCCTGGTCACCGGGCAGGTGCCGGACGGCACCTCGGCCGACGACCTGCGCAGGCTGGTCCTCGACGTGCGCGGGCGCATCCAGGGCGGCCGGCCGGCCGTCGTGGCCCTGTTCGCCACGGCCAACGGCCGTCCGCTGACCGTCATCGCGACCAACGAGGCCGCCCGTGAGCGCGGCCTGAAGGCCGG
>NZ_JBHVWF010000182.1:0-14055 GCF_042882365.1 Streptomyces sp. NPDC058221
GCCCTGTACTGCTCGGTCTCACTTCTTCCGTGCAGTGGCCTTCTTGGCCGTGGTCTTGCGCGCCGTGGTCTTCTTCGCGGGCGCCTTCTTCGCCGTGGTCTTCTTGGCGGGCGCGGTCTTGCTGGCGACGGCCTTCTTGGCGGTCGTCGTCTTCTTCGCCGCCGCGGGGGTCGCCTTCTTCGCGGCCGCCGTGGTCTTCTTCGCCGCCGCTGACGTCTTCTTCGCGGTGGTCTTCTTGGCGGTGGCCGTGGTCTTCTTCGCCGCTGCCACGGTCTTCTTGGCGGTGGCCTTCTTCGCCACGGCCTTCTTCGCGGTCGCCTTCTTGGCGGCGGCCTTGGCCGTCGTACGGGTGGAAGAACCGCCCGAGAGGCTGCCCTTGGGCGCCTTCTTCACGGCCACGTCGTTCTTGGGGAGCTTCTTCGAGCCGCTCACCAGGTCCTTGAAGCCCTGTCCCGCACGGAAACGGGGCACGGAGGTCTTCTTGACCCGCACGCGCTCACCCGTCTGCGGGTTACGGGCGTAACGGGCCGGGCGGTCGACCTTCTCGAACGAGCCGAAGCCGGTGACCGAAACGCGGTCACCTGCGACAACTGCACGAACGACCGCGTCGAGCACCGCGTCGACGGCGTCTGCGGCCTGCTGACGGCCGCCGACCTTGTCGGCAATCGCTTCTACGAGCTGCGCCTTGTTCACGTCTTCCCCTTCGGAGACATAGCCAGAACGAAAGTGTTCAAGCTTTTTCGCACGTTAGGCAGATATATACCGCAAATCAAACACGAAACGGGCTAATCACCCTAGTGCCGCAACGAAGTCGACCGCTGCGCAGTTCCGCAGAGTCAGTCACCTTCGGGGAATCGGCCCTCATCGAGGTCCTTCATCAACCGGTCCAGACGCCTTGCTGCATCTGGGAGATCGTGCTTAGCCGCAGCCGTGACGACCAGCAGCTTCCGGGAGAGCGCCATCCGTACGCTCTCCGGGACTTGCAGTGCACGCACTCGTGAGTGCGCTTCCTTCAATTGGTCGGCGACTTGGCCGTAAAGCTTGAGTTGGCTGTCGCGTTCCATGCACCGATTGTGCCATCTGGGGCGAGTTGTCGCCCGACGGGGTCTCAACAAGCGACTGCGCCCCCTACCAGAAGGCAGGGGGCGCAGTACTGGAAACGTGCTGCTCAGGCGTTAATTGTACGTGGCTTGTGGGTCGGCCTGGTCGCCTCGTAAGCCGCGATGTCCGCTTCGTTCTGCAGGGTGAGGCTGATGTCGTCCAGCCCGTTCAGCAGTCGCCAGCGGGCGTTCTCGTCGAGCTCGAAGTCGGCCGTGAGGCCCTCGGCGATGACTTGCCGCTTCTCCAGGTCGACGGTGATCTCGGCCGTGGGGTCGGCCTCGGTCAGCTCCCAGAGGGCGTCGACGACCTTCTGGTCCAGGACCACGGTCAACAGACCGTTCTTCAGCGAGTTCCCACGGAAGATGTCGGCGAACCGGGAGGAGACGACGGCCTTGAAGCCGAAGTTCTGCAGGGCCCAGACGGCGTGTTCACGGGAGGAACCGGTACCGAAGTCGGGTCCGGCCACCAGCACCGAGGCACCCTTGCGCTCCGGGCGGTTGAGGACGAAGTTCTCGTCCTTGCGCCAGGCCTCGAAGAGCCCGTCCTCGAAGCCGTCCCGGGTGACCTTCTTCAGCCAGTGGGCGGGAATGATCTGGTCGGTGTCGACGTTGCTGCGGCGCAGCGGGACGGCCCGGCCGGTGTGTGCGGTGAAAGCTTCCATGATTCTCAGACTCCGGCGGGCGTGCGGTCGTCGGACAGGTCGGCCGGCGAGGCCAGATGGCCCAGCACGGCGGTGGCGGCGGCGACCTGCGGGGAGACCAGGTGCGTACGGCCGCCCTTGCCCTGCCGGCCCTCGAAGTTACGGTTCGAGGTGGAGGCGGAGCGCTCGCCGGGGGCCAGCTGGTCGGGGTTCATACCGAGGCACATCGAGCAACCCGCGTGCCGCCATTCGGCGCCGGCGGTCTTGAAGACCTCGTCCAGGCCCTCCTCGACGGCCTGCAGGGCGACCCGGACGGAACCCGGGACGACCAGCATCCGCACACCGTCGGCGACCTGGCGGCCGTCCATGATGGCGGCCGCGTTGCGCAGGTCCTCGATCCGGCCGTTGGTGCAGGAACCTACGAAGACGGTGTCGACGTTGATCTCGCGCAGCGGCTGTCCCGCGGTCAACCCCATGTACTCCAGCGCCTTTTCGGCGGCGTTGCGCTCCGAGGCGTCCTCGTACGAAGCAGGATCGGGGACGTTCGCCGACAGCGGCGCACCCTGGCCGGGGTTGGTGCCCCAGGTGACGAACGGCGCCAGCTCGGCGGCGTCGATGACCACCTCGGCGTCGAAGACGGCGTCGTCGTCGGTGCGCAGCGTCTGCCAGTACGCCACGGCCGCGTCCCAGTCCGCGCCCTGCGGGGCGTGGTCGCGGCCCTGCAGATAGTCGAAGGTGGTCCTGTCGGGCGCGATCATGCCTGCCCGCGCACCGGCCTCGATCGACATGTTGCAGATGGTCATGCGGGCTTCCATCGAGAGCTTCTCGATGGCGGAGCCGCGGTATTCGAGGATGTAGCCCTGGCCGCCGCCGGTGCCGATCCGCGCGATGATGGCGAGGATCAGGTCCTTGGCGGTGACGCTGTCGGGCAGTTCACCGTCGACGGTGATCGCCATCGTCTTCGGACGGGCCAGCGGCAGCGTCTGGGTGGCCAGGACGTGCTCGACCTGGCTGGTGCCGATACCGAACGCCAGCGCACCGAAGGCGCCGTGCGTGGAGGTGTGGGAGTCGCCGCAGACGACCGTGGTGCCGGGCTGGGTCAGGCCGAGCTGCGGGCCGACCACGTGCACGACGCCCTGCTCGACGTCGCCCAGCGGGTGCAGCCGGACGCCGAAGTCCGCGCAGTTCTTGCGCAGGGTCTCCAGCTGGGCGCGGGAGACCGGGTCGGCGATCGGCTTGTCGATGTCGAGGGTCGGGGTGTTGTGGTCCTCGGTGGCGATGGTGAGGTCGAGGCGCCGCACCGGGCGTCCGGCCTGCCGCAGACCGTCGAAGGCCTGCGGGCTGGTCACCTCGTGCAGCAGGTGCAGATCGATGAAGAGGAGGTCGGGCTCGCCTTCGGCGCGCCGGACGACATGGTCGTCCCAAACCTTCTCCGCGAGTGTCCTACCCATCGCTTTCCCTCCGGCCGGCGTCGTCGCCGGCCCAACTAGAGATTCGGTGCGCCCCCGTCCGGACCCCCGTGCGGGGCGGTGGCTACGGGCCGTTGTGGGGCCGCCCGTACAGGTTCGCAACTTCCCCGGAAAATTGAACTTGCGTTTCACAGAGTGAGACGCGAGTATCGTCGTATGGACAACTCTAGCGGCGTCGGCGTTCTCGACAAGGCAGCTCTGGTATTGAGCGCCCTGGAGTCCGGTCCGGCCACCCTCGCCGGGCTGGTCGCGGCGACCGGGCTCGCAAGACCCACGGCTCATCGACTGGCCGTGGCACTGGAACACCACCGCATGGTGGCGAGGGACATGCAGGGCCGCTTCATTCTCGGCCCCCGGCTGTCGGAACTCGCGGCGGCGGCGGGCGAGGACCGGCTGCTGGCCACGGCGGGACCGGTGCTCACCCACCTGCGCGACATCACCGGCGAGAGCGCCCAGCTCTACCGCCGGCAGGGCGACATGCGGATCTGCGTGGCGGCGGCGGAGCGGCTTTCCGGTCTGCGGGACACCGTGCCGGTCGGCTCCACGCTCACCATGAAGGCGGGATCGTCCGCCCAGATCCTGATGGCCTGGGAGGAGCCGGAGCGCCTGCACCGCGGCCTCCAGGGCGCCCGCTTCACCGCGACGGCACTCTCCGGCGTGCGACGCCGGGGCTGGGCCCAGTCGATCGGCGAGCGGGAACCGGGCGTCGCCTCGGTCTCCGCGCCGGTGCGCGGCCCCTCGAACCGGGTGGTCGCGGCGGTCTCGGTATCCGGGCCCATCGAGCGACTGACCCGCCATCCGGGCCGGATGCACGCCCAGGCCATCATCGATTCGGCCGCCCGGCTGAGCGAGGCACTGCGCCGCACCGGCTGAGCCGGCAGCGCCCCTTCCCTGTCGCAAGAGGCCGCCCCAGCGCCGTGGCGGCCCCCTCCCAGCACCTCACTTCGCCGGCGAGCGGTGTGCCGGACGATCCGCCGCACGGCGGCCCCGCCCCTCGATCGGCAGCGACCCGGTCGCCGCGGCCAGTCCGTACGCCGTCATATCGGCGCAGATGGACTCGTGGCCGCCCTCGGGAACGATGCAGGTCTCGTGCCACAGCCCCACGTGCTGCCGGGACTTCTTCTCCTTGCGGTTGATCATCACCCACGCCTTGCGGTGGAACATGTCGGGCGACGTCGCGTACGCGTAGAGATTCTCCTTCGACTCCCGGTACTGGACGACGTAATACGTCCTCGGGGAGCCGGTCAGCAGGGTGTGGCCGAGCAGACCTCTGCTCTTGTCCTTGCCCAACTCCCGCCGCATGCGCGGCATCGCCGGGCGCCCTCATCCGCCTCGGGTATCCGTGCGAGGGCTACTGCCTGCTGAAACAAGCCCGGCTCATGCACCAAGTGGCGGTCAGCGACCTGGACATGATGGAGAACTATGCGACGGCGGAGGAGCAGGTGGAGACGACTGTGGCCACCGCGGTCCTGTACGAACCGCTGCCGGGCCGAACGCCCCCGCACACAAGCAGAAAGCCCCCCACCGAAGTGAAGGGCCGCCGTGCGGTGCTCTGTTGTACCCCCGACCGGATTCGAACCGGCGCTACTGCCGTGAGAGGGCAGCGTGCTAGGCCGCTACACAACGGGGGCCCTAGCGATCCTGCATCGAGAGCGTGGGTGCGACCCAGATGTTCTCGCGGGAAGGATCTGTACCCCCGACCGGATTCGAACCGGCGCTACTGCCGTGAGAGGGCAGCGTGCTAGGCCGCTACACAACGGGGGCTTGGACGTACTACGTGCGACTTGCTGTCTCGCGCTGGGCTACCAGGACTCGAACCTAGAATGACGGTACCAGAAACCGTTGTGTTGCCAATTACACCATAGCCCACTGAAAAGCAACCCTGGAGGGGTTTCCTCTCTGTCTGCGCTTCCCGGCCGGATCTTCCGGCCCGTCCGGGCGACGCAGGAAGAACATTACCTGAAGGTGTCCGGCGCTCCAAAACGGGTATCGCCTGCCAGCAGGCCGGGAAGCTGCTCCAGAGCCGTGATCCGGACGAGTTCGGGGCGTCCGCCCCGGTCGCCCCGGTCCAGCCAGATCCCGGTCAGCCCGGCGGCCACCGCACCGCCCGCGTCGATATCGGGTTCGTCCCCCACGTAGGCGACATCAGCCGGCGTCAGCGCCAGCGCCTCGCAGGCGGCGAGGAAGGCTCTGGCGTCGGGCTTGGAGACGCCCAGCTCCGCCGCGCAGAGCAGGGACTCGAACCGGTCCCGCACACCGAGAACGGTCAGCTTGCGATGCTGCTGCTGCAGGGCGGAGTTCGACAGCACCGCGTGCCGGTACGTGCCTGCCAGCGCGTCGAGCACGGGGACGGTGTCCGCGAAGAGCGACCAGGCCGCTTCGTAGTGGGCGACATGGCGCTCGAACCAGGCGTCGGCCTCGGCATCCTCCAGCGGGCGGCCCAGGAAGTCCCTGGCCCGGCCGCGGCGCTGGCCCTGCCAGTCGGTCTCCCCCGCGGAGAACCGGGCCCAGTGGAGCCGGGTGAGCCGGTGCCAGGCCTCGACCGCCTCCTCGACGGTGGCGTACTCGCCGGGCAGCCCCTCGGCAGCGAGCTGGCCGCTCATCCCCGCGGTCGAGGCCGTCGTGTGATCGAAGAGGGTGTCGTCCACGTCCCAGAGGACGGCTCTGATCGGCATGGTCCGACCCTACCGTCGACCGTCGGATACGTCAGGGGCCCGGCAACCGCTCGATGCGGATACCGGGCCCCCGTACAGGACAGCCGTGTACACAAGGCCGTTACGCGGTCAGCTTCGCCAGCGCCGCGTCCACCCGGGCCAGGGTCTTCTCGCGGCCCAGGATCTCCAGGGACTCGAAGAGCGGCAGGCCGATCGTGCGGCCGGTGACGGCGACCCGGACCGGGGCCTGGGCCTTGCCGAGCTTCAGGCCGTGCTCCTCACCTGCGGCGAGGACGGCGGCCTTGAGGGCGTCCGTGTTCCACTCCGCCTCGGTCAGCTTGGCGCGAGCCGTCACGAGCAGGGCGTACGAGCCCTCCTTCATCGCCTTGGCCCAGGAGGCCTCGTCGGTCGCCGGCTCGTCGAGGAAAAGGAAGTCGACGTTGGCCGTGATCTCCGAGAGCACCGTGACGCGGGTCTGGGCGTGCGGGGCGATCGTGGCGAACAGGTCCGCGTCGAAGGCCTCCGGGGCCCAGGGGGCGAACGGCGCCTTCAGCCAGGGGCCGCACGCCTCGGTGAAGGTCTTCACATCGAGCCGGCGGATGTGCTCGGCGTTGATGTGCTCGCACTTCTTGAGGTCGAAGCGGGCCGGGTTGGCGTTGACGTCCACGATGTCGAAGGCGGCGACCATCTCGTCGATGTCGAAGATGTCGCGGTCCTCGGCGATCGACCATCCGAGCAGCGAGAGGTAGTTGAGCAGCCCCTCGGGCAGGAAGCCGCGCTCGCGGTAGAGGTTGAGCGAGGCCTGCGGGTCGCGCTTGGAGAGCTTCTTGTTGCCCTCGCCCATGACGTAGGGCAGGTGGCCGAACGCGGGGGTCTGCTTGGCGACACCCAGCTCGATGAGCGCCCGGTACAGCGCGATCTGGCGCGGGGTGGAGGAGAGCAGGTCCTCGCCGCGCAGAACGTGGGTGATCTCCATCAGCGCGTCGTCGACCGGGTTGACCAGGGTGTAGAGCGGGGCACCGTTGGCGCGGACGATGCCGTAGTCCGGCACGTTCTCCGGCTGCACGGTGATGTCGCCGCGGACCAGGTCGGTGAAGGTGACCGGCTCGTCGGGCATCCGGAAACGGACGATCGAGGTGCGGCCCTCGGCCTCGTAGGCGGCCTTCTGCGCGTCGCTCAGGTCGCGGCAGTGCCCGTCGTAGCCCGACGGCTTGCCGGCGGCGCGGGCGGCGTCGCGGCGGGTGTCGAGCTCCTCGGTCGTGCAGTAGCAGTGGTACGCGTGTCCGGCCGCGAGGAGCTTCCCGGCCACGTCCTGGTAGATGTCCATGCGCTGCGACTGCCGGTACGGGGCGTGCGGGCCGCCGACCTCGGGGCCCTCGTCCCAGTCGAGCCCCAGCCAGCGCATCGCGTCCAGGAGCTGGCCGTAGGACTCCTCGGAGTCGCGCGCCGCGTCGGTGTCCTCGATGCGGAAGACCAGGGTGCCCCGGTGGTGCCGGGCGAAGGCCCAGTTGAAGAGAGCCGTCCGGACCAGGCCCACGTGGGGGTTACCGGTCGGGGAGGGACAGAAACGTACACGGACTGGTGCGTTAGCCACGCTTGATCACCTTGTTGGTGAGAGTGCCGATGCCTTCGATGGTGACGGCGACCTCGTCGCCGACATGCAGGGGGCCGACCCCTGCCGGAGTGCCGGTGAGGATCACATCGCCCGGGAGCAGCGTCATGGCTTCCGTGATGTGGACGACCAGGTCCTCGATGGAGCGGATCATCTCGCTCGTCCGGCCCAGCTGCCGTTGCTCGCCGTTGACCGTGGCCTGGATGGCGAGGTCGCCGGGGTCGAGGTCGGTCTCCACCCAGGGTCCGAGCGGGCAGGAGGTGTCGAAGCCCTTCGCCCTGGCCCACTGCTTCTCGCGCTTCTGGGCGTCACGCGCGGTGACGTCGTTGGCGCAGGTGTAGCCGAAGATGACGTCCTTGACCCGCTCGCGCGGTACCTCGCGGCACATCCGGCCGATGACCACGGCCAGCTCGGCCTCGTGGTGCACCTCTTCGGAGAAGGAGGGGTACTCGATGGCGTCGCCCGAACCGATCACCGAGGTGGTGGGCTTGAAGAAGGCGACGGGTACGTCGGGGACCTCGTTGCCGAGCTCCGCGGCGTGCTCCGCGTAGTTGCGGCCGATGGCCACGACCTTGTTGGGGAGCACGGGCGGCAGCAGCCGGACCTTGTTCAGCGGGACCTTGGTCCCGGAGAGCTCGAACTCGGCGTACGGGATGCCCTTGATGATGTCGAGGACGAGACCATCGGGCCCGTCGCCCTCGACGGCGCCGAAGGCGACATTGCCGTCGATGGAGAACCTGGCGATGCGCACGGGAAGCTGTGGCCCCTCACTTGCTGGATAGCTGAAGACTGACGCTCCAGGCTAACGCGCGTGAGGGAGGCGGCCTGCCCTATTACTCCGCGGCGGCCGTGGTGGCTGCGGGGGCCGTCATCAGGATCGTGCGGCGGGGGTTGGCCGTCTGCGTCGGCAGGTCGACCGCGTGCTCCGGCTGCTCCGGCGTGTGCAGCGCTTCGGCGTCCTTGAGGTGCGCCAGCGTCGTGCGCCGGGGGTTGGCAATGTTGCGGAACATCATCGTCGTCTTCATCTGCCGTTCGGACCCTGTCGGTAGGGGCGCCGCCCGGAGGGGCGCCGGTTGTCGGTTCTGCCATCCCTGTAAAGCGTCAGGCTAAACATCCGATTCCCGCCCGGAGCCGGGAAGAGACGGCGATCATCATGTGAGTTTGCTCACGGGGGGCCCGACAATTACCCCAATCCGGGCGCCCGACCTGGCCGAGGGAAACGGACATTGCACCACTGAATGAACCATTCCGCTCCTGATCATGTCGTCTGGGACACCCCTCACCCCCATCTGATTCACCCGCAATAGTCCGTTATGACAGTGAACCGGGTCCACGGCTTGTTACGCGCCCATCACAACGTGTCACCCAGGTCACAGCCCGGTACCTGGGCCTTGTTGGAGATCCTGCACTGTGCTGGAATTCCACGCACCGCCGCAGGTTTCAGGCCGGCGCGCAGGGGGCGCAACGCAGCGCCGAGCCGAGTGGCGGCGGGAAGGGGAAGAACGCCGGTCACTCAAGACCACCATGGGGCGGCACATCGCCCCACGACGCCGACACCGTTCCCACCGTCCATGACGGGGGGAACGCCTGGTCCAGAGGTTGCGACGCTAGTGCAGGGACGTTTCAAGAGGGATGGCAGCGCTGCGGCTGAACAGGAGCCGCGCGGCGGGACCGACCGCGGCTCCTCGCCCCAGCACGCCCAGAACCCCGGACCGGCCGCGGCCGGCGACACCAACGACCGCGCCAAGCGCTCCGGCGCCGCGGCGAACGGCGGCTCCGATCCGGTCACGTCGCTCAAGCCGCAGGGACCGGTCAACACCGGATCGCGCGTAGCGCTCCGCAACTGGCGCATCAGCACGCGCCTGGTCTCCCTGCTCGCCCTCCCGGTGGTCGCGGCGACCACTCTGGGTGGCCTCCGCATCAACGACTCCATGAACGACATCCAGCAGCTGGAGCACATGCAGCTGCTGACCACGATGACCAAGCAGGCGACCTCGCTGGCCCAGGCGCTCCAGGAGGAGCGCGACCGGTCGGCGGGCCCGCTGTCCAACGGAGTCCCGGCGACCGACTTCAAGGTCACCGAGCCGCGGAAGAAGGCGGACCGGGCCAAGAAGGCCTTCCTGGACGCGACGAACGACATCGGCGACTCCGAGGGCGACGAGGCCCTGGAGAGCATCCACTCCAGCGTCCAGCAGATCGCCTCGCAGCTGAGCGGCATCCGCGACATCCGCAAGCAGGCGTTCGCCAAGGGCACCCCGAGCCTGCAGACCGTCGACGCGTACAGCCAGCTGATCACTTCGCTGCTGAGCCTGTCGCAGGACATGGCTCAGGCGACCAGCAGCCCCGAGATGATCAAGCGGACCCGCGCCCTGGCGGCCTTCTCCTCCGCCAAGGAGTACGCCTCGGTCCAGCGCGCGATCATCGCCGCCGCGCTGCCGGGCGGCACCGACAAGGAACCTGATCTCGATTCGAACGACCGGCAGTTCGGCCTGGCCGCGCTGCGCAAGGAAGACCTGGCGCGTCGCTCGTTCGACTCGATCTACACGACCACCGGCAACAACGCGGACGAGCTGACCGCCACGCTGGACGAGGGCAACCCGGAGATCAAGGCCGCCGACACCTACGCCAAGAAGGTGCTCGACAGCCCGCTGAGCATGACCGGGACGGCCCGGCGTTCGTACCTCGACTGGTACGACCAGGACTCCACCAAGATCCAGGCCATGAAGCAGATCGAGGAGACGCTCCTCAGCGACATGGAGGGCAAGGCACGCGAACTGCGTGACGAGTCCCAGCGCGAGGCGATCATCTCCGGTGCGCTCATCCTGCTCGTGCTCGGTGTCTCGCTGGTCGGCGCCTTCGTCGTCGCCCGGTCCATGATCCGCTCGCTGCGCCGGCTCCAGGACACCGCGACGCGCGTCGCCCAGGACCGGCTGCCCGAGCTTGTCAAGCAGCTCTCCGAGGCCGACCCGCAGGACGTCGACACCTCGGTCGAGTCGGTCGGTGTCCACTCCAGGGACGAGATCGGCAAGGTCGCCGCGGCCTTCGACGACGTGCACCGCGAAGCCGTCCGTCTCGCCGCCGAGCAGGCCCTCCTCCGGGGCAACGTCAACGCGATGTTCACCAACCTCTCGCGCCGTTCGCAGGGCCTCATCCAGCGTCAGCTCTCGCTCATCTCCGAGCTGGAGTCCCGCGAGGCCGATCCGGACCAGCTGTCCTCGCTCTTCAAGCTCGACCACCTCGCGACCCGTATGCGCCGTAACGGTGAGAACCTCCTCGTCCTCGCGGGCGAGGAGCCGGGCCGCCGGTGGACCCGTCCGGTGCCGCTGGTCGACGTGCTGCGTGCCGCCGCCTCCGAGGTGGAGCAGTACGAGCGCATCGAACTGGCCGCGGTGCCGGCCACCGAGGTCGCCGGCCGGGTCGTCAACGACCTCGTGCACCTCCTCGCCGAGCTGCTGGAGAACGCCACCTCGTTCTCCTCGCCGCAGACGAAGGTCCGGGTCACCGGTCACGCACTGCCCGACGGACGTGTGCTCGTCGAGATCCACGACACGGGTATCGGCCTCTCCCCCGAGGACCTCGCGGCGATCAACGAGCGGCTCGCCTCGCCGCCCACCGTGGACGTCTCGGTCTCCCGCCGCATGGGTCTGTTCGTGGTCGGCCGGCTGTCGCTGCGTCACGGCATCCGTATCCAGCTGCGTCCCTCCGACTCCGGAGGCACGACCGCGCTGGTCATGCTCCCCGTCGATGTCGCGCACGGCGGCAAGATGCCGGTTCCGAAGCAGGCTCAGGGCCAGCAGTCCCCCGCCCCGGGTGGTCTGCTCGCCGGTGGCGGCGCGCCCGCCGGTGGCGGTCTGCTCGCCGGGGCCAACGGCCCCCGTCCCGGCCTCGACGGTCCTCCGTCGGCCCCGGGCGGCCGGCTCGCGGCCGGTCCGGGTGCCACTCGCGGTCAGGTCGGTGCGGGCTCCGGTCCGCGTGCCGCGCTGCCCGCCCGGGACACCACCGCCGGCCGGTCCCAGAACCAGCCGGGCCAGCAGGGTCAGCCCGGCCAGCCCGGTCAGCCCGGTCAGAACGACCGGCAGGGCTCCGGCTTCCAGAGCGCCGGACTTTCCGGCACCGGTGCGCAGCCCCGGCAGCCGCAGAACGGTTCGCGTCAGGAGCCGCCGCGTCAGGGCGGCGGGCTCTCCGGCGCCTTCGGCGGCGGTGCCCGGCTGGGCGCCCGCGGCCAGGGCGACAACGCGGGCCGTACGGACGCGGGTCAGCCCGGCGGGCTGTTCGCCCAGCGGCGGCCCGAGCAGAACAACCAGGGCGCGGGCAACGGACCCGGCCGGCCGAACCCGGCGGGCCAGGGCGGCTTCCAGCAGCCCGGCGGTCCGGGCGACAGCGGCCGTCAGCTGCCTCCGGTCGGCGGCCCGCGTGCGGAGCTGCCGGGTGGCAATCCCCCCGCCGGTTCCGGCGGTGGTCAGCTGCCGCAGCGCCCGCAGACCACCAGCTGGGGCTCCGACGAGCCGTCCGCACCCCAGCAGCGCTCCCCGCTCGACGCACCGCGCGGTCACGAGGAGCCCGAGTCCACCGGCCAGTTCCAGCGGCCGCTGAACCCGCCGCCGCTCGCCCCGCGTCCCCCGATGGACGACCGGCAGGGGCCGGGCTCGACCTCCGAGTTCGCCCGCCCGGACTTCTCGGCGCCCGCTCCGGGCGCGCAGCAGGGTCAGGGACAGCAGCAGGGTCCTGGACAGCAGCAGATGCCGGACCCGGCGAGCACCGCGCAGTTCGCCCGCCCCGACTTCGGCCGTCCGCAGGGCCCGGGTCAGGGCCAGGGACAGCCCGCGCCGGTCCGGCGTGACGGCGGCAACGGGGACTTCGGTGCTCCGCGTCAGCCCGTCCCGCAGCAGCCCGAACCGCAGCAGCAGTACCGGCCGGTCCTGCCTCAGCAGCCCGATGCGCTTCCGCCGGCCTCCGGGCCCGGCGACGGCCGTACGCCGCTGTACGACACGCTGGAGACCAACTGGTTCCACGGTCCGCAGCAGAACGGCCAGCAGCAGAACGGCCAGCAGCCGCCAGCCGCCCCGCAGGCTCCGGCCTTCCCCCAGCAGCCGGCCGAGGAGCGCCCCGCCGCGCCCGCACCGCAGCCCGGTACGGGTGACACCAACGGGGTCACGAGCTCCTGGCGCGCCTCGCCGAACGACGAACTCGTCCGGCAGGCGGAGCGGGTGAAGAAGCCCGCAGCAGGCGGAATCACCACTTCCGGTCTGCCTCGCCGGGTACCGCGTGCCAATCTGGTGCCGGGCACCGCCCAGCAGCAGAACCATCAGTCCGGTCCCCAGGTGTCGCGTGCGCCCGATGATGTGCGCGGGCGGCTCACCAATCTCCGCCGGGGCATCCAGCAGGGGCGTCAGGCCAACAACGGCCCCTCGACCGGCAGTTTCCCACTCGGCCCCACTCACCAGCAGGAGCGTTAGTTGAGCCCG
The DNA here is from genome assembly GCF_042882365.1 of Streptomyces sp. NPDC058221. Taxonomy (NCBI): domain Bacteria; kingdom Bacillati; phylum Actinomycetota; class Actinomycetes; order Kitasatosporales; family Streptomycetaceae; genus Streptomyces; species Streptomyces sp. NPDC058221. The sequence continues at coordinate 12,942 of NZ_JBHVWF010000182.1, forward strand.
ATGAGTCAGGCCGCGCAGAATCTGAACTGGCTGATCACCAACTTCGTGGACAACACCCCCGGGGTGTCGCACACGGTGGTGGTCTCCGCCGACGGACTCCTGCTGGCGATGTCCGAAGGTTTTCCGCGTGACCGCGCCGACCAGCTGGCGGCCGTCGCATCCGGTCTGACCTCGCTGACCGCGGGTGCCTCCCGGATCTTCGAAGGCGGCGCCGTCAGCCAGACCGTGGTGGAGATGGAACGCGGGTTCCTCTTCCTGATGTCCGTATCGGACGGCTCCTCGCTTGCCGTACTGGCCCATCCGGACGCCGATATCGGTCTGGTCGGGTACGAAATGGCTCTGCTGGTGGACCGGGCGGGCACTGTCCTCACCCCGGACCTCCGTGCCGAGCTCCAGGGCAGCCTGCTCCACTAGGCGGCCGTGAACCGGTGACACAGACGACTACTTCAGGTATTGCAATCAACCCTCGCCCGTCCGGCCGCTTACAGCCCCCCACCGGCCCCTTCAGACGGCAAGCCGACACCCTGCTGTCACGCCCGGAGGATTCATGACCCCGCCACCCGCCTCACCCGATCCGTACGGCGCGCTGAACCACGCGTCGTATGAAGGTGAAGGCGACCAGCCGCTGGTTCGTCCGTACGCCATGACAGGTGGCCGGACCCGACCGCGCTACCAACTAGCCATAGAGGCGTTGGTCAGCACCACGGCCGACCCGGCGCACCTGGGAACGCTGCTCCCCGAGCATCAGCGGATCTGCCACCTGTGCCGTGAGGTGAAGTCGGTGGCCGAGGTGTCGGCCCTGCTGTCGATGCCGCTCGGCGTGGCCCGGATTCTCGTCGCGGACCTGGCGGAAGCCGGCATGGTGGCCATCCACCAGCCGGGCAACGGAGAGGCCGGCGGCGCGCCGGATGTGACACTGCTCGAAAGGGTGCTCAGTGGACTTCGCAAGCTCTAGTGGCGGTGCTGCCCGTGCCACCACCTCGGCGAAGATCGTGGTGGCGGGCGGGTTCGGCGTGGGCAAGACCACGTTTGTCGGTGCCGTTTCGGAGATCAATCCGCTGCGCACCGAAGCCGTGATGACGTCCGCGTCCGCGGGCATCGACGACCTCACACA
>NZ_JBHVWF010000183.1:0-14048 GCF_042882365.1 Streptomyces sp. NPDC058221
AGGGCAAAAAACCACTCACCCCCCACCCCGCCGGTGTTAAAAACTCCGTATCCGGGTGTTTTACGGGAATCGGCCCCGGTCTCCGAAACTTTCCTTCCCCGGGCGCCGCACATACACAGATACCCTTGACACGTGACCGACGCCCAAGAGACCGCAGCAGACACTTCACTGCGAACCACCGGGGGCGCCCCCCCGGACGACGTCGCCCCGGCGCCGATCCCCTTGCTCGAACCTCGCGAGGGCATTCCACCGGTGGTGGCGTCCGACGATGCCCTCGCCGGGGTGATCGCGGCCTTCGCCGCGGGCTCCGGACCGGTGGCCGTCGATGCCGAGCGCGCCTCCGGCTACCGCTACGGGCAGCGCGCCTATCTCGTCCAGCTGCGCCGCGAGGGCGCGGGCAGCGCGCTGATCGACCCGGTCGGCTGCCCCGACCTGTCCGGTCTGGGCGAGGCGCTGCGCGGCACCGAGTGGATCCTGCACGCCGCCACCCAGGACCTGCCCTGTCTGCGCGAGATAGGGATGATGCCCACCGGGCTCTTCGACACCGAGCTGGCCGGACGGCTGGCGGGATTCCCGCGGGTCGGCCTCGGCGCGATGGTGGAGAACGTGCTCGGCTACTCGCTGGAGAAGGGGCACTCCGCCGTCGACTGGTCCACCCGCCCACTGCCCGATCCCTGGCTGCGCTACGCGGCGCTCGACGTCGAGCTGCTGATCGACCTGCGCAACGCCCTGGAGGAGGAGCTCGACCGGCAGGGCAAGCTGGAGTGGGCGCAGGAGGAGTTCGCCGCCATCGCCGCGGCGCCGCCCGCTCCCCCGCGCCAGGACCCGTGGCGCCGCACCTCCGGGATGCACAAGGTCCGCCGCCGCCGTCAGATGGCGGTGGTGCGGGAGCTGTGGAACACCCGCGACCAGGTCGCCAGACGCCGCGACATCTCGCCCGGCAAGGTGCTCGGCGACGCCGCGATCGTCGAGGCCGCACTGTCCCTCCCCGCCGACGTCCAGGCCCTGACGGCACTGCCCGGCTTCGGACACCGCATGGGCCGGCGCCAGCTGGAGCAGTGGCAGGCCGCCGTGGACCGGGCGAAGGAACTGCCCGACACGGAGCTCCCGCAGCCCGGCCAGCCGCTGACGGGCCCGCCGCCGCCGCGCGCCTGGGCGGACAAGGACCCGGCGGCCGCCGCACGCCTGTCGGCCGCGCGGGCAGCGGTGTCCGAACTCGCGGAGCGGCTGCACATGCCCCAGGAGAACCTGATCACGCCGGACACCGTGCGCCGGGTCTGCTGGGAACCGCCGAAGGACCCGACGCCCGACGCGGTGGAGAACGCCCTCGCCGGACACGGGGCACGGCACTGGCAGATCGAGCAGGTGACCCCGCTGCTGGTCCGCGCACTGACTCCGGAGACCTGAGAAGGCATCGGACAGGGGCGTATTCACGCCAGGTTGCGCGATCCCCGGCCGCACATCCCGGGTGTTCCATGGCCCGGACGGACTCATTTCGAGGCCGTCCGGGCCATTTCGCGTATGTGACCTTCGCCGCTCCCGCCACAGGGACTGGGCAGTCTGGTTACCCGCAAGTAGCATGAGTGGTGGCGGCGCGCTTCCGGGCGCGCCCCGCAGCAGTGCCATCCCGCACCCTGGAGGAGAGCCACCGTGCCTCGTACCATCCGGGACGTCGTCTTCGTCGACGGCGTCCGCACCCCGTTCGGCAAAGCGGGCCCGAAGGGCATCTACCACGAGACCCGCGCCGACGATCTCGTCGTGAAGGCCATCCGGGAGCTGCTGCGCCGCAACCCGGACCTGGACCCCGCATCGATCGACGAGGTCGCCATCGCCGCGACCACCCAGATCGGCGACCAGGGCCTCACGCTCGGCCGCACCGCAGGAATCCTGGCCGGTCTGCCGCAGTCCGTTCCCGGTTACTCCATCGACCGCATGTGTGCGGGCGCCCTGACCGCCGTCACCTCGACGGCCGGCTCCATCGCCTTCGGCGCGTACGACGTCGTCGTCGCCGGTGGCGTCGAGCACATGGGCCGCCACCCGATGGGCGAGGGCGTGGACCCGAACCCGCGCTTCGTGTCGGAGAAGCTGGTCGACGAGTCCGCCCTGTTCATGGGCATGACCGCGGAGAACCTGCACGACCGCTACCCCACGATCACCAAGCAGCGCGCCGACGAGTACGCGGTGCGTTCGCAGGAGAAGGCCGCCAAGGCGTACGCCAACGGCAAGATCCAGCAGGACCTGGTGCCGGTCTCCGTGCGCCGCACCAACGCGGAAGCCGGTGAGACGGGCTGGGGCCTGGTCACCGCCGACGAGCCGATGCGCCCCGGCACCACGATGGAGTCCCTGGCCGGTCTGAAGACCCCGTTCCGCGCCCACGGCCGCGTGACGGCCGGTAACGCCGCGGGGCTCAACGACGGTGCCACCGCCTCGCTGCTCGCCGCCGAGGACGTCGCCCGCGAGCTGGGTCTCCCGGTCCGGATGCGCCTCGTCTCGTACGCCTTCGCGGGCGTCGAGCCGGAGGTCATGGGCTACGGCCCGATCCCGGCCACGGAGAAGGCACTCGCCAAGGCGGGTCTGTCCATCTCGGACATCGGCCTCTTCGAGATCAACGAGGCGTTCGCCGTGCAGGTGCTCGCCTTCCTGGAGCACTACGGCATCGCCGACGACGACGCGCGCGTCAACCAGTACGGCGGCGCCATCGCCTACGGTCACCCGCTGGCCTCCTCCGGCGTCCGGCTGATGACTCAGCTGGCCCGCCAGTTCGAGGAGCACCCGGAGGTCCGCTACGGCCTCACCACCATGTGCGTCGGCTTCGGCATGGGCGCCACGGTCGTCTGGGAGAACCCGCACTTCGACGCAGACGGAGGCAGCAAGTGAGCTCCACCACCGAGCTTCTGAAGGGTGCGGCCGAGCTGTTCCCGGGCGAAGTCGTCACCCAGGCGCACGTACGCCACCTCGACCTCCCGGGAGGCGCGGGCAACTTCGCCCTCATCACCCTGGACAACGGCCTGGACCACACCAAGCCGACCACCTTCGGACCGCAGTCGCTGGCGAACCTGAACGCCGCGATCGACCAGGTCGAGAAGGAGGCCGCCGAGGGCACGATCACCGGCATCGGCATCACCGGCAAGCCGTTCATCTTCGCGGTCGGCGCCGACCTCAAGGGCGTCGAGCTGCTCAAGGAGCACAAGGACGCGCTCGCCATCGGCAAGGGCGGCCACGACGTCTTCCGCCGGCTGTCCGGCCTCGCGGTCCCGACGTTCGCGTACTACAACGGCGCGGCCATGGGCGGCGGTGTCGAGGTCGGGCTGCACTGCTCGTACCGCACCGTCTCCAAGGCGCTGCCCGCGTTCTCGCTGCCCGAGGTCTTCCTCGGCCTGGTCCCCGGCTGGGGCGGCTGTGCGCTGCTCCCCAACCTGATCGGCGCCGACCGCGCCGTCTCGGTGATCATCGAGAACTCGCTCAACCAGAACCGCCAGCTCAAAGGCAAGCAGGTCTTCGAGCTCGGGATCGCCGACGCCCTCTTCGAGGGTGCGGACTTCCTTGAGCAGTCGCTGATCTGGACCGCGGACGTGCTGAACGGCACGGTCTCGGTGGAGCGCCCCACGGTCGACCGCGGTGAGGCCTGGGACCAGGCCGTCGCCCGCGGCAAGGCCATCGCCGACTCCAAGGTGCACGGCGCGGCCCCGGCCGCGTACCGCGCGCTGGACATCATCGCCGCGGCCAAGGACGGCGACCTGTCCGCCGGCTTCGACGCCGAGGACCAGGCCCTCGCGGACCTGATCATGGGCGGCGAGCTGCGCTCCGGCATCTACTCGTTCAACCTGGTCCAGAAGCGCGCCAAGCGCCCGGCCGGTGCCCCGGACAAGGCCCTGGCCCGTCCGGTCACCAAGGTCGGTGTGGTGGGCGCGGGCCTGATGGCCTCGCAGCTCGCCCTGCTGTTCCTGCGCCGCCTGGAGGTGCCGGTCGTCCTGACCGACATCGACCAGGCACGCGTCGACAAGGGTGTGGGCTATGTCCACGCCGAGATCGAGAAGCTGCTCGGCAAGGGCCGCATCAACCAGGACAAGGCCAACCGCCTCAAGGCCCTGGTCTCCGGTGTGCTGGACAAGGCGGAGGGCTTCTCCGACGCCGACTTCATCATCGAGGCCGTCTTCGAGGAGATCGGCGTCAAGCAGCAGGTGTTCGCGGAGGTCGAGGCGGTCGCCCCGGCACACGCGATCCTCGCCACCAACACCTCGTCCCTCTCGGTCACCGAGATGGCGTCGAAGCTGAAGAACCCCGAGCGGGTCGTCGGCTTCCACTTCTTCAACCCGGTCGCGATCCTCCCGCTGCTGGAGATCGTCCGCGGCGAGCAGACCGACGATGCCTCGCTGGCCACGGCCTTCGGTGTCGCCCGCAAGCTCAAGAAGACCGCGGTCCTGGTGAAGGACGCCCCGGCGTTCGTCGTCAACCGCATCCTCACCCGCTTCATGGGCGAGATCCAGAACGTCATCGACGAGGGCACCCCGGTCGAGGTCGCGGAGAAGGCCATCGAGCCGCTCGGCCTGCCGATGTCCCCGCTGGTGCTGCTGGAGCTGGTCGGCCCGGCGATCGGTCTGCACGTCTCCGAGACCCTGAACCGCGCCTTCCCGGAGCGCTTCACCGTCTCGCAGAACCTCGCGGCGGTCGTGAAGGCCGGCAAGCGCGGCTTCTATGTCTACGACTCCGGCAAGCCGGAGCTGGACCCGGAGGTCGCGGCCCTCCTGAAGCAGGGCGACTCCGTCCTGTCCGAGGAGCAGGTACGCGACCGCGTCCTGGACGCGGTGGCCCAGGAGATCGGCCTGATGCTGGACGAGGGCGTCGTCGCCGAGGCCCAGGACATCGACCTCTGCCTGATCACCGGCGCGGGCTGGCCCTTCCACCTGGGCGGCATCACCCCGTACCTGGACCGCGAGGGCGTCTCCGAGCGGGTCAACGGACGTACGTTCCTGGCGCAGGGCGTGGCGAGCGTCCCGGCGTAGTACGCCTCGCCGACTCGCCGGAGGGGCCGTACGGGATCATGTCCTGTACGGCCCCTGTCCTGTGCGGCCGGGTGCCGGCCCGCAGGCCGGGAACGGAGGGAGACACCGGCTCATGGCGCGTCGTACGAGGTTGCCGGCGGCCGGTGTCCTGGCCGTGCTCCTCGCGCTGTCCGCCGCCTGTGGGCCGACCCGGGCGGCCCCGCCCCCTTCCGAGGCCGCACCCGGCCGGGTCACGGTCGCGACCTGGAACATGTGCGGCGTACGGCAGTGGAACTGCGAGGACACCGGGAGCAGCCAGGAGAAGGTCCTGGCGCTGAAGCGGCTGGCCACGGAGGAAGGCGCCCGGGTGGTCATGCTCCAGGAGGTCTGTGCCGGTGACCTCGCCACGGCACGGACGGAGCTGGGAACGGCCTGGCACAGCGTCTTCCAGGCCTATCGCCGCCTCGACGCGCGGGGCCGCGGCGCCGCGGCCCGCTGCGCCGCCGACAGCCAGGGAGCGGCGGGGATCGCGATCCTCGCCCCGTCGGCACTGTCGGACGTCGTGGAACCGTCCGTACGGCAGCCGGCCACCGGACTGCAGCGGGGCCTTCTCTGCGCCGTGGTCGCCGCCCCGCACGTGCGCGTGTGCAACGCCCATCTCAGCCTGCCCGGCGGTGACCCCTCCCGTCCGGAGCTGGAGTTCCGCGACGACCAGCTGGCAGCGCTGGTGAACGCCGCGGACGGGCGCACGGTGTTCGGCGGGGATCTGAACAGCGCGCCGCCGTCGGCCGGGGAGCGGAGCAGCTGGATCTGGCCGCACGACCTCTACCGGCGTTATCGGGAGTGCGACCAGTCGTCGCCCTCGTCGCGCACCGGCAGAGCCACTCACCGCACCGGCCACAAGGTCGACTACCTGTTCACCGCTCTGCCGCGGGCCGGCTGTTCCGTACTCGACACCGGGGCGTCGGACCACTGGGCACTGGTCCTGCAGGTGAAAGAAGGCTGAGAGGGACACGTCTCCTACGAGACGTAGGCGTTACGAGACGTAGGCGTTACGAGACGTAGGCGTTGACCACTCCGAAGGTCACCACGGTCCGTTGCGACTCGTTGCCGGCCGTGTCCACCGCATGGCACTCCACGGTGTGCGTCCCCTCGGTCCAGGACCAGCCCGACTCCCACGCCCAGCTGGTGTCCGGCGCCACCTGCGCCATGCCGAGGCGCATGCCGTCCTCGACGAACTCGACATGGGCCGCACCCGCCGCGTACCCCGCAAGACCGATGACCGGGCCGGACACCTGCTGGCCCGGGGCGGGGACCGAGACGACCGGGGCGAGCAGCTGCTGCACCGGAGCGGCGGGCTGAGTCAGAACCTGCCGGGCGCCCAGATCCGACACCGTGAAGACGACCTCGGCCCGTGGGGAGTGGTAGCCCGCGGGGGCCACCCCGAAGAGACGGACCACGTGCTTGCCGGCACTCCATGTGCGGTCCGGGTCCCAGCTCCAGCGTCCGTCCGCCCCCACCTGGGGCGACGACAGGAACTTCCCGTTCTCCCACAGGCTCACCCGCACCGCACCCGGTGCGAATCCGGCGAACCTCACGGCCGACGGGTGAAGGTGCTCCCCGGACATCGGGGAGTGGACCTCCGGGGCGGCGAAGGCAGTCCGCACCTGGGGCGTCGCCTTGAGATAGCCGTCGATGGCCGACCTGTCGGCGTCGGGCTGCTCCTTCCCGTTGACGACGAAGCCGAGCCGGGGTGCCATGCCGTCGATGAGGAAGTTGATGAGCCCCATGAGGATCGGGACGTTTCTCCTGGTCACGTCGGTGTGGTCGGAGATGAAGGGCGAGTCGCTGAAAATGAAGTTGAAGTTCTCGTAGCCGTTGAACAGACCGAGGAAGGGCTCGATCTGCACCGGGTACTGCTCGTCCTGCGGCGAGGAGAGCATGTAGATGTTGGCCGCGCGGTTCGCGCCGGCGCGCACCAGGTCCGGGATCACGTTGTCGAGGACATGGACGTTCTCGTCCGTCACCTGCCCCATCATGAACTCGGCCACGGTCGGCTGGGTGTGCAGGTAGGTGCCGATCCTGAACTGGGGAACGATCGACACGATGTTCCGGAAGCCGTACTTCAGGCCGAAGTGGAGCGCCGCGCTGCCGCCCTTGGATCCGCCCCACATGGTGCACTGGTCCGGGGTGAGGCCCAGCGAGTTCATCACGTTGGATATGAGCGTGATGACGGACCTCTCCAGCTCGAAGTCCATCCCCTTGCAGAGGTAGTAGCTGTTCTTCCCGTCGAACAGGTCCCGGATCCAGAGGATATTGGACCGCAGGCTGTCGAAAACCCCGTTCGACCAGCCGTATTCATCGGGTGCGGAGAAGTTGGCGAAGACCACCACAAGGTGCTGGTTTCCCTTCTTCGCGTGGCTGAACCGATAGTGGACCGGATACTTTCCGGAGTCGTCGATGCCGCTGATCGGAGGGCTGCCGGCAGCTTTGGGCATGGTGCGGAAAGTCCAATCTCGTTGCAGGGCAGGAAGCGTGGGTGAACCGGTCAGACATGTGCGGAGTCCCGGTCCGTCCGGACGACCGCCTGCGCTTCGGGTTCGGATTCGGGTCCGGCGTTCGGCAGCCGGGACTCGGTGGGACGGGACTCGGTGGGCCGGGCCGGCTTCGCCGGGCGGGCGCGGACCTGGACGCTCGCGGGGTCGAGATCACCTCCGGCGATCAGGATGTGGTCCGTGAGACGGTCCGAGGCGTAGCCGTCGTCGAGGTCGCAGAACTCCTCCTGGAACCACCGGTACCGGTCGGCGTACATCGTCGTGACGTGGTCGATGTCCTCGATCGCCGAGATCAGTTCGTCCGACTCGTACACCAGCGGGCCGGGAGCACTGCTCTCGAAGTCGAAGTAGAAGCCCCGCAGGGTGTCTCGGTAGTGGTCCAGGTCGTAGGTGAAGAACAGGATCGGACGCCCCGTGTTCACGAAGTCGAACATCAGCGAGGAGTAGTCCGTGATCATCACGTCGGCGATCAGCGACAGGTCCGCCATGTCCGGGTAGTCGGACACGTCGAAGACGAAACCGTCCCCGGCACCGGGGACCGGGTCCACCACGTTCGGGTGCCTGCGCACCATCAGGACGTAGTCGTCGCCGAGCCGGGCGCGGGCGTCGTCGAGGTCGATCCGGAAGTCGAACTTGTACTTGCCGGGCGCGTAGTACTGGTCGTCGCGCCAGGTGGGGGCGTACATGATGACGCGCTTTCCCGCGGGCAGCCCGATGCGCCGGCGTATCTCCGCAGCACGGCGCTCCATGCCGGGGCGCCGGAGGATGTCATTGCGCGGGTAGCCGCACTCGACCATTTCGCCGGGGAAGCGGAAGGCACGCTTGAGAATGGGGGTGGAGAAGCTGTTGGGCGAAACCAGCATGTCCCAGTTCTGCACTTCCTTCTCGACACGTTCCAGGTACCGCTGGTCGGCGAAGTGGACGGACTCGATGTCGTGGCCGATGCGCTTGAGCGGTGTTCCGTGCCAGGTCTGGACGACGATCTGTTCCGACCGCTTCTCGAACCAGTCCGGGAGGTGGTTGTTGGCGACGATGTACCGCGAGGTCGCAAGCGCCTCGTACCAGTCGGGGGACCACATGCGCACCGGCCGGGCCGTGGGCGGCACGTCGACCTGGTCGTCACGGACGACCCAGAGGTGCTCAAGATCCACCCCGCGCCGGACCATCTCCTCATGGACGGCTCGCGGGCTGTCCGAGTACTGGGTGCCCTTGAAGGCGTCGAAGAGCACGGCCTGCCGCACCGGCGTCCGCCGGGCCTGCGGGTAGGCCTTCGTGCGCAGCTGCTTCTGCCGGTAGGGGCCCCGGGCGTTCTCCGGCATGGCGGACTGGACGAGCATCGAGAGCCGGTCGTACGCCTCGGCCTGGAGTTCGTATCCGCGGCCGCCCTTCTGCAGCTCCTGCGGCATGGTGGGGATGAGGCGCTGCTGGAGCTTGATCATGAGGTCCGGTGAGCGCTCGTCCGGAGCGACGGCGGAGGGGTCCTGGCGTCGCAGGAAGAAGTCCCAGCGGCCGGCGGCGAGCGGAATGTCCCCTGCGAGCGTCTTCATCGCGGCCGGCGACATCAGGGTGCGGAACTGATTGCCGGACCAGAGGACCGGAACGGCCCGTTCGGCTCCGTGGGCACGGGACCGCACCACGAGGTGGGCCGATATCTGTTCCGCGGGGGTCAGCAGATCGGCGCCCGCGTAGTCGGCGATCAGCTCCAGCGAACCGTCCTCCCGCCAGCATCCGTCGACGAGGATCGGCAGAGCGGCACGCTCGAAGAGCACCACATAGCCGGAGCCGTTGCGGTGCACGACGAGCTCGCGGTCGCCCTGAGCGGTCTGGAGCCCGCCCGGCATCCGGTAGTGCCCGTCGTCGACGTCCTCGGCAAGCACCGGGTACAGCGGCGCCTTCCGCCCCTCGACATGGACGGTCGTCTTCCAGCCGTTGCTGCCCATCGTCCACGCCTGCGGCACGGCGATGTCGCCGGTACTGCGGGACCCGGGCACCACGCTGCGCAGCGGGATGCGGGTGACGAAGGTGCACCAGCCCTCACCGCCGGGCTGGAACGTCATCCAGGCGTCGTGCCGGCCCGCCCCGCTCATGCTGGTCACCCGGAACTTCCCCCACTCGGGCACCTTGGGCGCGAGATAGACGCCGCCGAGCTCCAGGTGCTCGCCCACGATGCGGTGCCTGGTGATACGGCACCGGACGACCTCGACGCGGAGCTTCAGGCCGCCCTGCACGAAGAGGGGCAGGATGCGGGTGTTCTTGTCGACATAGCGGTACGGCGGATTGGCCGCCGTACCGGCGCCGCCGCGCCCGATGCTCTTGTACCGGAAGAGGCCACGACTGAACACACCGGCGGCGACATCCCAGGTCCCCTCGACCCAGCTGCCCTTCTTCTTCAGGCGCGTGGTGTCGAACCGGCTCTCGAAGCCGGCCCAGTCGTAGCAGTAACGGTTCTGGTTGGACTGCTCGGTGGCCTGGGGGTAGTACGTCGTGCGGGCCATGTTGATGACCTTGCTGCCGCTCTTCCTGTTCCGCAGCGCCAGGGCCTTGGTCGACATGTGCCGCTTGTGCACGTTGATGAAGCGCACGTACGCGGAGCCGGTGAGCGTCAGCGATTCGCCGGTCCAGTGCGCCCCGGTCAGCGAGCTGAAGGGCGAGAGCTCCTTGTCGAGGCGGTAGTCGCTCTTGTCCAGGCCCGTCTTCCTGTTGCTCAGGTGCGGGTAGTTCAGGTAGCGGCGCAGCCGCCTGCGGACGGGCAGGGGGCCGCCCTTGCGCTCGAACGCGATGACGTCGAGCAGTTCGTCGAGCCTGCCCTCCTGCACCAGGAGCCACTTCACCCGTGCGTCGGCGGGCAGTTCGTCGATGAGACCCTCGTCGGCCTCCTCCAGGAACTCCCTGGCCCAGGACATGAACGCGGCCCGGTACTCGTCGTCGGCGTCGGGGAGGACCTTCAGATGCAGCATCAGGTCGGACTTGAGGCAGGCGAGGTCGTACTTCCTCTTGTGCTGGACGAACAGCCGCGAACGGTGCTGCGCGAGGAAGCGGCTCACGGACTGCACGGCGGCGACGCGGTCGCGGAGGTTGCTCAGTTCGGTGTGCCGCTGGGTGATGGACGGGGCTGCCGAGCCGTCGCGCCGGCGCCAGAAGTAGACGATGTCGGTGATGACATCGACCTTCTTGGCCCGGAAATGGGCGAACATATTGACCCAGGAGTCCTCATAGAGAACGCCCTCGGGGAACTGTATGAAGTGGTAGTCCCAGAAGCTGCGCCGGAATACCTTGTTCCATACGGTGCGGTCGTAGATCAGCGCTTCGAAGCGCGTGATGTGAGTGCCCTTGCGGTCCTTCTGCATGGGCCCCTTGTGGAGCGGGGACTGCCACTTCGTGGTGGAGTTCATCATCTGGACATTGCCGGAGACGAAGTCCGAACCCGACTCCGAGAGCGTGCGGATGAGCAGCTCGTAGGCGTACTCGGGAATGACGTCGTCACCGTCCGCGAAGACCAGGAACTCGCCCTCGGGGTGCATCGCCCTGAGTCCGGTGTTGCGGGCGTGCCCGGGACCGTGGGACTCCTGGCGCAGCAGCTTGAAGCGTGGATCGTCGTCGCAGAACCCCTGCGCCAGCTCGGTGGACCGGTCGGTCGACCCGTCATCGACCATGATCACTTCGAAGTCGCGGAAGGTCTGTCGTGCGATGGACTCCAGGCACTCCGTCAGGTACGTCTCAACATCCTGGAAGGGCACGATCACGCTCAGGCGCGGCCCACCGGCCATGCTTCACACTCCACTTCGAGGCAGTAGTGAGCACCTGGGCCACCACTCAAGCTTCCGACCTTGCGCACTGCACTCGCTCGGCCCATGGCGGCTTCGAAGGCAGGAACGGACTCCGGTCGATCACTTTTGGGTCAGCTTCGAAGCCTTTGCGCCAGAGGTGAATCTTAAGTGAAGAATAAAGGATGTCAATGCGTGAATTGGGGCCCTCAGTACAGAGTTGCACCGCTCCGGCACGGGTGATTCACATCACTTCACGCAATGCACAACCATGCGGACGGGTCGCCTGTCGGTATTCGATGCCCTCAGTACTGCCGGACGCCGGTCAGAGCGCTCGCCATTCGTCGAACCCGAGCCCGGGCCCGCCCGTCTGGCGGGCCACCCGCGGCACTCCGTCCGTGCCGACGAGGGCCATCACCAGCCGACCGTGCACATCGTGCGTGAGGGCCGGCGTGCCGAGGCACGGTGCGCCGGTGTCCGACCACCACAGACCGTTGGCCTCGTTCTCGGTCACCCCGACGCCGACGACAGCCGTGCCGTCCACCCCTCGGTGCGCCAGCACCGTGCAGTCGAACCCGTCCAGATGCGTGCGGATCACCGAGTGCCCGCCGTCGCCCGGGGTGCCGCCGAGCGCCATCGGCCAGCCGTCGGCGCGATAGGCGACGACGCCGCCCGCGGGGTCGGTCCAGAAGTACGTCGCGCGGCCGGGGGACGTCTCCAGCACGGCCAGCGACCCCGGTCTCACCGCGAGGCGAGAGCGCTGGACCTCGCCCCAGCCGCCGCCGGGCTTCTCCTGCTGCCAGTACAGCGTTCCCTTGTCCGTCGCCGCGAAGATCTCCAGACAGCCGGAGCTGAGGGCGACCACGGCGGGGACCTCCTTGATGCGCGTGCAGCGCAAGTCCTCCCAGCCGCGCCACTTGCCGTCCTTGCGCTCGCGGCGCACCATCATGCCGCCGCGCCCGTTGTGCGCGGCGACGTGCACCTCGCCCGAGGCGTTCACCACGACGACGGGGTCACCGAACCGGCTGCCCACATCGGCTTCCTTGTGGGGGTTCCCCAGAGAGTTCCAAGCCGAGAGCGGACGGCCTGTCTGGTACTGGATCGCGTGCACGATGTCGACGGTGACACCGTCTCCCTCGACGGAGGGCCGCTCGCGCCGGCCGGCGAAGTGGACGTAGGCCTCGGCGTTCTGTGTCACGGAAAGGTGCGTCAGTTCCGGCAGCGGCACCACATCGGGAGCGTCCCATTCCGGACCGCCCGGACGTGTCTCCGTCCAGCGGCGGAGCCCGCCGTCGCCGGGCACGTACGCGGTGAGCCTGCCGTCCTTGCCACGGGTGAGCCAGATGCCGTGGAGCGCTTGGGCCTCGGGGGCAACCTTCGAGGTCGCGCGGGCATCCTGTCCGAGCATGAGTCTGCGATTACCTTTCCAGAACTGACATTCGACAACTCGCGCAACAATTCGAATCCGTTACATCCTAAGCCCCTGTACGGACGGGTATTCCGGGGCTCACCAGCGTACGATTCGCGCCCGTTCCCGCCTCCGGCCCGTGTCCGAACTGTCACAGTCGTGCTGCAGACCTCGTACGTACACCAGATCGACTGTCTATAGTGCTCATCCCAGGACGACGCGGACCGGCTTCACCCCCCACCCGAGTCCCACCCCCATCACCTGCGCCCTGACCAGGCCACAAGTTGTGAGGACTCACTCAGGATGAGCCAAGACGCCATCGCCCCTGACCACCGGAGTTCCCCGGACAACCCGCGCCGCGGGCGCAAACGCGTGCGAACACGGGGTCAGCGAATACGGCGGGCCGTGCTGCTGTCGGTCCTGGTACTCGTGATTGCCGCGGGCGGAACAGCCTACTGGCTCTACAGCCGGCTCGACGGGAACATCAAGGGCGTCGACATCAACAAGGCGCTCGGCGACGACCGCCCCGAGAAGCTCCCCACCAGCGGGCAGAACCTCCTCGTCCTGGGCTCCGACTCCCGGGCGGGCGCGGAGAACAAGGAACTCGGCGGCGGCGGCAGCATCAGCGGAGCCCGCTCCGACACCGCCATGGTCGTCCACATCCCCGAGGGCCGCACCAAGGCCGTCGCCGTGTCCATACCGCGCGACACCCTCGTCACCCGGCCCGAGTGCACCAAGTCCGACGGGTCGGCGATCGGCTCCGCGAACCGCGTGATGTTCAACTCGGTCTACTCCCAGGTGGGTCCGGCCTGCGTCGTCAAGACCGTCGAGAAGATGTCCGGCGTCCGCATCGACCACTACCTGGAGATCAACTTCGCCGGGTTCAAGGGTCTCGTCGACGCCATCGGCGGCGTCACCGTCGACGTCCCCCAGGACATCCACGACAAGTCATCCGGTCTCGACCTCACTGCCGGGAAGCACAGGCTCAACGGCACCGAGTCCCTCTCCTACGTCCGTACCCGCCACGGCATCGGCGACGGCAGCGACCTCGGCCGCATCGGCCTCCAGCAGCAGTTCATGCTCGCGCTCCTGAGCGAGGTGAAGTCCCAGGACCTGCTGGGCAGTCCGACCAGCGCCTTCAAGATCGCGAACTCGGCCACCAAGTCCCTCACCACGGACGAGAGCCTGGCCTCCCTCAAGTCGCTGACGGAATTCGCCCGTTCGATGAACGGCGTGGACCCCGGCTCGATGGAGACCATCATGCTCCCCGTCGCCTACGACAAGGCCGACCCGAACCGGGTCGTGGCCGCGCAGCCGCAGGCCAAGACCCTCTGGAAGC
>NZ_JBHVWF010000184.1:0-13964 GCF_042882365.1 Streptomyces sp. NPDC058221
GTGTGGCGGCAGGGCCACCGGTCCAGCCGGGTGGTCCTCGCCCCGGCAACCGGATCCGGATCAACCAGTCCTCCGGACCCCGCTACCTTTCCCTGACAGCCGTTACGCACCTTGGAGGGGAAGACCATCAGCATGCGGATCGATGTGCTCGGCGCGGTACAGGCATGGCACGACGACGGCCGGCCCATCAACCTCGGCGGACCGCGCCACCGCGAAGTTCTGGGCCGCCTCGTCGCCGCCCAGGGGCGCATGGTCACCACCGACTCCCTGGTCGACGACCTCTGGGCCGACCTGCCCGCCGGCGCCGTGGGTGCGCTGCGCACCTTCGTCGCCGCACTTCGCCGGGCCATCGAACCGGACCGGCCGCCGCGCACACCGCCAAGGGTGCTGGTCACCCAGGGCACCGGCTACCTGCTGCGCCTGCCCCGCGAAGCGGTGGACGTCCACCGCTTCCGGGATGCCATGGCAGAAGCTCACCGCTCCCCCGACAAGGCGGCGGACCTCGGCGGGACGCTCGCCCTGTGGCGGGGACCGGCCTACGCCGACCTGCCCGACTCCCCCTGGGTCCAGCAGGAACGCCTTCAGCTGGAGGAACTGCGGCTGGAAGGCGTGGAGCTGAGGGCGGGCGCCCTCCTCACGTCGGGGGAGGGCGCCGGCCTGGTCGCCGAACTGGGCGCGCACGTCGCCGAACACCCCTGGCGCGAACCGGCCTGGGGCCTGCTGGCCCGGGCGCTCTACGGCGACGGGCGCCAGGCCGAGGCCCTGGACACCCTGCGCCGGGCACGGACGATGCTCGTGGAACAGCTCGGACTGGATCCCAGCCCGCAGATGCGGCGCCTGGAGACCGACATCCTCAACAGGTCGCCCGGCCTCGAACCGCCCGGGGAGCAGGGACCGTCCGGTTCGGCCGTCATACGGACCGGTCTCGGCCCACGCACAACGGTGGAGGTGGCACGCACCCTCGCCCTGGCCGGAGGCGACGCGCTCGTCGGCTCGCGCCGTGATCGGCTGGCTGCCATCTCGGCGGCCGAACGCACGGGAGACGTCACACTGACCGCACGCGTCATCGGCACCTACGACGTCCCTGCGATCTGGAGCCGCGCCGACGACCCTGCCCAGTCGCGTGCCGTCGTCGCCGCGGCCGACCGCACCCTCCGCCGGCTCGGTCCCGGGGGTCCGGCCGACCTGCGCGCCCGGCTCCTCGCCACCGTCGCCAACGAAAGCCGCAGCGCCGACGCCACCGGCACCGCCCTCGAAACCGCGCGCACGGCCGCGCATCTCGCCGAAACCATGGCACGAGACCTGAAGGATCCCGCCCTGCTGGCCTACGCACTCAACGGCGTGTTCCTGCAGTCCTTCACACGCCCGGGCCTCTCGGCACAGCGTGACGCGATCGGCGCCGAACTCGTCACACTGGCCGGCCGTCACGCACTGCCGGCCTTCGAGATCCTGGGCCACCTCGTACGCCTGCAGTCCGCGTCGGCGCTCGGCGAACTCACGCCGGCCGCCGAACACGCGGCAGCAGCAGAACGGCTCGCCGCCACCCACGAATCCCCGCTCGTACCCGTTCTCACCGCCTGGTTCCGGGCCCGCGTCGCCGCTGTCCGCAGCACAGAAGCCGGCGGCCCGACAGCCGCGACGGCCGCTGCGGCCTACCGCACCGCCGACAACGCCCTGGCCTCAGCCGGAATGCCGGGGCTCCGCCGCGGACTGCTCCCGCTCGCCCTGCTCGGCCTCCGGCTCCTGCACCATCGCCCGGCACCCACCGACCCCGACCTCGACTGGGGGCCGTACCGGCCGTGGGCACTGCCGTTGCAGCTGCTGGCACAGGGCCGGACCGAGGAAGCCCGCTCCGCCCTCGCCGCGGCACCGGAACCGCCGGGTGACCACATGCAGGAGGCGCTCTGGTGTCTCACCGCGCACGCCGCCGCCGCCCTGGCCCAGCCCGACACCGCCGCACACGCAGCATCGGCGTTGCGTGACGCGCGGGCCGAACACGCGGGCGCGGCCAGCGGCTGGCTCACTCTCGGCCCCGTGGAGCGCTACCTCACCGAGGCCGAGGCCTGCGGGCGTGCCTCGCCGTAGCGCGCGTCACGAGTCCTGCACGGCTCCGGTCATCAAGGCGAGCAAGCTGTGGGGTGCGTCCTCGTCGATCATGGTGGTGTAGAAGTCGTCGTCGTCCGCTTCCACGGCCGCGGCGCGGCTGAACATGCTCTGTTCGTGCTCGGTGAACGCGGCCTCCATGTCGTCAGGGTGCGCGGCGATGGCCAGACCGAGCTCGGCGCCGTCCAGCATGGCCAGATTGGCGCCTTCACCGTTCGGCGCCCTGAGGTGGGCGGCGTCGCCGAGCAGGGTCGCCCCCGGCACGCGGTCCCAGCGGTGCCCGGCCGGCAGGGTGACGATGGGGCGCAGCACCGGCGGGGTGTCGCTGTCGGTGATCAGGGCGGTGAGTTCCGGGGCCCAGCCGTCGAACTCCTTCGCGACCCGCGCAGTCAGAACTGCGGCATCGGTGGTGTCCCGGACGACGAGCCAGTCCTGGTCCTTCCTCAGCTGTGCGTAGACGTGAAGGGTTCCGCCGCCCTCACGGTGAGCCAGCAGTCCCCTGCCCGGCGCGAGCGCGAACAGTGATCCGGCACCGACCGCTTCCGCCGCGGCGGAATGACGGGTGTCGCCGTCGAAGAGGAACATCTCCACGCTGCAGACGCCGACGTATTCGGGGCCGGCTCCGGAGAGCACTGGACGCACCCGCGACCACGCTCCATCGGCGCCGACGAGCGGGCTCGCGACCAGGGTGGTGCCGTCGGCGAACCCGACCTCGTGGCGGCTCTCGCCGAGGGCCCGCACGCCGGTCACCTTCTGCCCCCAGCGGACGGTTCCGGAGGGCAGCGAGTCGAGCAGCAGTTGCCGCAGCTCACCGCGTGGCACCTCGGGGCGCCGGCCGGCGCCGTCGTCGGGCAGGTCGAGCAGTACGGTCCCGGCCCGGTCCAGGACCCGGTAGGACTCACGGCCGGGGAGGACGAGCTCGCGGAACCCCTCGGTCAGCCCGGCCGTCTCCAACGCCCGCCGGCCGTTTTCGGGGTGGATGTCGAGCAGTCCGCCCTGGCGGCGCGCGTCCGGCGAGGGCTCCGCCTCGTGGACGGTGGCCGCTATGCCGTGCAGGTGCAGCACGCGGGCCAGCACCAAGCCGCCCAGCCCTGCTCCGATGATCGTGACCGGTGTCGTCATGGTCTTCCTCCACAAGCTCGCTCGATCCGCACGCGACGCACATTGGATCGTCACTCCAAAAAAGCTAGCACGGGTTTGGAGTGGCAATCCATCCGTGCGAGACTGGGGACCATGGAGAAGAGGACCGCGAAGGGGTCGCCGCGGGCCCCGCGGCGCAAGAACGGCCTGTCCAGGGACGTGATCATCCAGGCCGCGACCGAACTCCTGGACGGCGGCGGCGAGAGTGCGCTGACGCTGCGGGCGCTCACCGTGCGCCTGAGCACGGGGTACGGGGCGATCTACCATCACGTCACGGACAAGGGCGATGTGCTCGCGGCGGCCACTGACGACGTCATCACCCGGGTCCTGGCAGGCGTGGTCAGTGACGCTGATCCGCAGGAGGCCCTGCGCCGCCTCGCTCTGGACCTCTTCGACGCGATCGACTCGCACCCCTGGGTCGGCGCCGAGCTGTCCCGGCAGCCGTGGCGCCCCGCGATGCTGGAGTTCTACGAGAGCATCGGCAGGCTCCTGGACGCACTCGACGTCCCGGGGCCGGCACGCTTCGACGCGGCCGGCGCGCTCGTGAACTACGTCATGGGCGTTGCCGGGCAGAACGCCGAGAACGCCCGGCGGCTCGCGGGCAGCGACATGGACCGCGCGGCCTTCCTGGACAGCACTGCCGAACAATGGGCACAACTCGACCCCAGCCGCTACCCGTTCGTGCATGCGGCGACGACGCAGCTGCGCGAGCACGACGACCGCGATCAGTTCATCGCCGGCGTCGACATCTTCCTGGCCGGCATCGCGGCCCTGCACTGAGGCGTTGTCGCACCTGGTGAGGCGTCAGGACATTCTCAGTGAACGTCAGGAGTCAACACGCCAGTGACGTGTAGCGGTTCGGACGAGGTCGGCGACGGCTACGAGCCGGCTGTGGGGTGGCCAGGCGATCACGGTGGTGACTTTCGGCGCGTCCAGCACGGGCACGGCAGTGAGGTCACCGTCCAGTTGGTCCCGGCACGACTCCGGTGAGACCGCGCAAGCACGGCCGAGCGCGACGAGTTGCAACAACTGCGCGTGGTCGCGGACCTGCGGGCCGGGGCCCGGCGGGTAGGTGCCGTCGGGATCGGGCCAGCGAGGCAGGGGCAGACCCGGCAGCCCGGTGATGTCGGCCATGCGCACCTGGTCCCGGGCTGCGAGCGGATGTCCGGCCGGCAGGACCGCAACCTGGCCCTCCGTGCTGAGTTCTTCGGTGTGGAATCCTGCCGTCGAGTCGAACGGCCGGTGCAGCAGCGCCACGTCGGCCCGGCCCTCGCGCAGGTGTCGTTCCTGCTCGGCCGGGCCGCACAGGATGACGTCCACAGGGACCGATCCGGGTTCGGCGGCGTAGGCGTCGAGCAGTTTCGCCAGCAGTTCACGGGACGCGCTGGCTTTCGTGACCAGGACCAGGCCGGGACGGCCGGTCGGGGAAAGGGCAGCGCGACGGGTCCGGCGCTCGGCAGCGTCGACCGCGTCGAGGGCAGCCCGGCCCTCGGCCAGCAGCACCGAGCCGGCCTCGGTCAGCGTGACGGTGCGGCTGGTCCGGTCCAGCAGCGCCGCCCCGAGCCGACGCTCGAGCTGCTGGATCGCCCGCGACAACGGCGGCTGCGCCATCCCGAGCCGCTGCGCGGCGCGCCCGAAGTGCAGTTCTTCGGCGACAGCTACGAAATATCGCAGTTCCCGGGTCTCCATGCGGCCACGGTACTCCGGATCAATACCCGATCGGTATCGTTGCCCACCCGATCGGTCTTGGACGCCCCCCGGGGTGCGAGGGCAGCATGGTCCCCATGAGCGAACGAACAATTGCGCTGGTCACCGGCGCGAACAAGGGAATCGGCTACGAGATCGCCGTAGGTCTGGGTGCCCTCGGCTGGAGCGTCGGCATCGGCGCCCGCGACGATCAGCGTCGTGACGCCGCGGTGGAGAAACTGCGTGCGGCCGGCGTCGACGCGTTCGGCGTACCACTGGACGTGACCGACGACGCGAGCGCTGCCGCCGCCGCACAGCTGATCGAGAAGCAGGCCGGGCGCCTCGACGTGCTCGTCAACAATGCCGGCATCACCGGCGGCATGCCGCAGGAGCCCACCCGGGTCGATCCCGCCACCATCCGTACGGTCGTGGAGACCAACGTGATCGGCGTCATCCGCGTCACCAACGCGATGATGCCGCTCCTGCGACCTCCGCCTCACCGCGGATCGTGAACATGTCCAGCAGCGTCGGCTCCCTCACCCGGCAGTCAGGAACCGCCGCTGAGCAGACAACGGGGCCGGTGGCCGCGGCCTACGCGCCGTCGAAGACGTTCCTGAACGCCGTCACCCTCCAGTACGCCCGCGAGCTGGAGGGCACGAACATCCTGATCAACGCCGGCTGCCCCGGCTACGTCGCGACCGACCTCAACGGCTTCCGCGGCGTGCGCACCCCCGAGCAGGGCGCGGCCATCGCCGTCACGCTCGCGACCCTGCCCGACGGCGGCCCGACCGGCAAGTTCTTCGAGGACGCAGGCGAAGTGCCCTGGTGATGTGCACGGTTCGTCGTCCTGGCAGGTGACCACCTGGAGCCGGTGTTCGCAGGTCTCGGCCGTCGAGGCCCGCGAACGCCTCCCCGTAGCACCTGCCCGCACACCGCCGCCCCTGTGCTGTCCCGCACCATACGCTCCTGACCTGCCCCTTCCTACGCCGGCGGAACCGGCTGGGTGAGGTGCTCCCAGAGGAAGGTGTGCATCAGGGCGTTGTTGTGGGCGGACTGCTCGTTGTCGCCTGCGCCCGCGTGCCCGCCGCCGGTGTTCTCGTGGAGCAGGACCGGGTGGCCGAGTTCGCGCAGCCGGGCGGCGGCCTTGCGGGCGTGGCCGGGGTGGACCCGGTCGTCACGGGTGGACGTCGTCAGCAGCACCGGCGGATAGGGCTGGTCCGCGGTGAGCTGATGGTAGGGCGAGATCGCGCGGAGGTGGGGGCGGTCGGCCTGGTTGTCCGGGTCGCCGTACTCGGCGGTCCAGGACGCTCCCGCGAGGAGCTCGTGGAAGCGGAGCATGTCCAGCAGCGGTACCTGTGCGACGATCGCGCCGAACAGCTGCGGACAGCGGGTGAGCATCGCACCCATGAGCAGGCCGCCGTTGCTGCCCCCTGCGGCCCCCAGCATCTGCGGGGTGGTGATGCCCCGGACGACGAGATCCGCGGCGACGGCCGCGAAGTCCTCGTAGGCCCGTGACCGGTCCGCGCCGAGTGCGGCCCGGTGCCACCGGGGTCCGTACTCGCCTCCCCCGCGGATGTTCGCGATGACGTAGGTGCCGCCACGCTCCAGCCAGGCCCGGCCGGTGACCGCGCCGTAGTAGGGAGTGAGGGAGACCTCGAAGCCCCCGTATCCGTAGAGCAGGGCCGGGCCCGGCCCGGGACCGGCGGCGGAGCGGTCGGGGCCGATCACGAAGTACGGCACCCGTGTGCCGTCCCGGGACGTCGCGAAGAACTGCTCCGCCACCAGCCCGGCCGTGTCGAAGCGGGCCGGAGCCCGCTTGAGGATCTCCGATCCAGCGCCGACCTGCCCGTAGTAGAGGGTGGACGGCTGCAGGAATCCCGATACGTCCACGAAGTACTCGTCGGAGACGTCCGGGTCCGTGTCGACCACCGTGACGGCGGACAGCGCGGGCACGTCCGCGAGTGGTTCACGGGCCCATTCACCGCCGGAGGACGGGGTCAGCACCTCGATGCGGGTGCTGACGTCACGCATCGTCTCCAGGATCAGGTGGTGGCGGGTCCAGGAGTGGCCGGCGAGGGCGGTGCGCTCGTCCGGGGTGAACAGCACCTGGGCCGTGCGGTCGCCCGCCAGGAAGGCGTCGAAGCCGAACGCCAGCAGGCAGCCCGCCCGGTGTCCGAGCCAGTCCGACTTCAAGGTGACGATCAGGTGCTCGCGATGGGCATACGCGTCGGCGTCGTCCGGGACGTCGATCCTGACGAGTGAGCCGTCGGGGGCCAGGAGGAACATCTCGCTGTGGTGGAAGTCCAG
Source organism: Streptomyces sp. NPDC058221 (assembly GCF_042882365.1). Classification (NCBI taxonomy): domain Bacteria; kingdom Bacillati; phylum Actinomycetota; class Actinomycetes; order Kitasatosporales; family Streptomycetaceae; genus Streptomyces; species Streptomyces sp. NPDC058221. The sequence continues at coordinate 7,237 of NZ_JBHVWF010000184.1, forward strand.
TGAACGGACGACGAAGTCCCGTTCGAAACCGGGCGTGCTGTCGTGCCGGCCCCCGGCCGCCACGTCGTGCGCCAGGCCCTCGAAGACGACGGTGGCCTCTTCCGGTGCTGTGCCGCGCCGCCACCTGCGGACGGTCCGCGGATAGCCGGAGTCGGTCAGTGAGCCCGGGCCGGAGTCGGTGCCGAGGAAGACGGTGTCGGCGTCTATCCACCCGATCCTCGTCTTCGCCTCCGCCACCTGGAAGCCGCCCTCGACGAACGTCCGGGTGCCGAGGTCGAACTCGCGGACCACCACGGCGTCGCCGCCGTCGCGCGACAGACACACCAGCGCCCGGTCGTATGCGGGGTGCCGTACCCGCGCGCCGGCCCACACCCACTTCTCGTCCTCGTCGGCGGCGAGCGCGTCGATGTCGAGGACGACCTCCCACTCGGGGGCCTCCTTGCGGTACTGCTCCGGCGTCGTACGCCGCCACACACCGCGCACATGTCCGGCGTCCCGCCAGAAGTTGTAGAGGAAGGGGCCGCGGCGGACGGTGTAGGGAATGCGATCCGAGGCGTCCAGCACCTCCCGCAGACGCTCCTTCAGAAGGGCGAACCCGGCGCCGGAGGCCAGCGCGGCTGCCGTCTCGGCATTCCGCTCGGCCACCCATGCGAGCGCGGCCTCACCCTCGACGTCCTCCAGCCACAGATACGGGTCTTCCAGGTACGGGTCTTCATCGATCACACACCGAATTGTGCAGGCCCGGGATGCGCGGCGGGACCACATCCGCCCAATGCCCGGACATGCGTTCCAGTTCGTGATGTCGTCCGGCGGCCAGGCCCCGCCGCCCGCAGGCGGGGCGGGGCCTGGCGCGCGTGCCGGGGTTCACCAGTCGTGGACGGTCCCGTCGTGAAGGCGGTTGACCGGAAGATACGCCTGCTCGTACGGGTGCGCCGCCGCCAGCTCCTCGTCCAGCTCCACCCCGATGCCAGGGGCCTCTCCCGGGTGCAGGTACCCGTCCGTGAAGGTGTAGGCGTGGCGGAACACCTCATGGGTGAGGGGGGTGTGACCCGAGTACTCCTGGATGCCGAAGTTGTGTACGGCCAGGTCCAGGTGGACGGCGGCGGCCATTCCTACCGGGGAGATGTCCTCCGGCCCGTGCACGGCGCTCTTGATCTGGTACTGGGCGGCGAAGTCGAAGAGCTTGCGCAGCGGTGTGACACCGCCGAAGTGGGTGACCGCGGACCGCACATAGTCGATCAGCTGCTCGGTGATCAGTGCCTGGTAGTCGTACACCGTGTTGAACACCTCGCCGACGGCCAGCGGCGTGGTCGTGTTGCGGCGCACCAGACGCAGCGCCTCCTGGTTCTCGGCAGGCGTGCAGTCCTCCAGCCAGAACGGCCGGTAGGGCTCCAGGTCCTTGCCGAGCCGGGCGGCCTGGACGGGTGTGAGGCGGTGGTGGGCGTCGTGGAGCAGCGGCAGTTCCGGGCCGAACTCGGCGCGTACGGCCTCGAAGACGGCCGGCACGTGGCGCAGGTAGGCCCCGGTGTCCCAGTCCTCCACCAGGGGGCGGGCCTGCTGGTGGAGCACCGGCGCGCCGGTGTCGTCGGTGTCGGACACGCCGTAGACGGCCTTGAGGCCGGGGATGCCGGACTGGATACGGACGGCGGGGTAGCCCTCGGCGAGCCTGGCCCTTACGGAGTCGAGGAGTTCGGGGATGTCACGGCCGTTGGCGTGGCCATAGGTACCGACACGTTCGCGGCTGGCGCCGCCCAGCAGCTGGTAGAGCGGGAGTCCCGCGGCCTTGGCCTTGATGTCCCACAGTGCGACGTCGACTGCGGCGATGGCGGCCATGGTCACCGGTCCCCGCCGCCAGTACGCGCCCCGGTACAGCGACTGCCAGGTGTCCTCGATCCGGTGCGGGTCCAGGCCGATGAGCAGCGGGGCCACATGGTCGGTGAGGTAGCTGACCACGGCGAGTTCCCTGCCGTTCAGGGTGGCGTCGCCGAGGCCGGTGAGTCCCTCGTCGGTCGTCAGCTTCAGGGTGACGAAGTTGCGGCCGGGGCTGGTGACGACGACCTTCGCGTCGACGATCTTCATACGTGTGTTCTCTTTCCGGATGTGGGAGGTGTGGGGTCAGCCCTGGGCTGGTGCGATGCCAATGCTCCGGCTGCCGCCGGGAGACGGTGTCTCAGCCCTTGGTGGCGCCGGAGGTCAACCCGGCGACCAGGTACTTCTGTCCGAGGACTGCGGCCAGTACGACCGGCACGGTGATGAGGGTGGCGGCTGCCATCAGGCCGCCCCAGTCGGTGCTCGCGTAGGAGATGAAGTTGAACAGGGTCACCGGCACGGTCTGGGTCCGGTCGTCGGCGAAGACCAGCGCGAACATGAAGTTGTTCCAGCTGAAGACGAACGCCAGCAGCGAGGCGGTCGCGGTGCCCGGTGCCGCGAGCGGCAGCGAGATGCGCCAGAAGGCGCCGAAGGCGCTCAGCCCGTCGGTGCGGGCGGCCTCCTCCAGCTCGACCGGAAGCCCCGCGAAGAAGCTGATCATGATCCACATGATGAGCGGGACGGAGACGAACATATGGCTCAGGACCAGCACGGTGTAGGAACCGACGAGTCCCATCCGCGCGAACAGGTAGTACCAGGGGACGAGCAGCGAGATCGCCGGGACGATGCGTGCGACGAGGATCAGGGAGCCGGTGCGGTGCATGTTGAACCGGCCCACCGCCCAGGCCGCCGGTACGGCGATGACGGCGGAGAGCACCGTCGAAACCACCCCGACGAGCAGCGAGTTGCCCATCGACCGCACGATCTGTCCGGCCTCCACGATGCTGCGGAAGTTGTCCAGGGTGGGCCTGAACCACAGTCCGGCGGACGGATCGGTGACCTGCACGTTGGTCTTGAACGCGGCGGCGAACATCCACACGAGCGGCAGCGCGAAGACGAGCGTCACGACCGTGATGGCGATGCCGCGCAGCCATGACCCGGTCCGGCGCCTGCGGGCCCTGGGGACAGTGTGCGGGGCTCGGGAGACGGTGGCACTCATGCGTTCTTCCTTCCGCCACGGCGGCGCAGCAGTACCACGACACCGATGATGAAGAGCGTGAACAGGACGAGGACGGCGGCGGCCAGTCCGTACTCCTGGTAGTCGAAGGTGAGGCCGTAGGCGTAGACGTTGAGGGTTTCCACCTCGAAGTCCGAACCACCACCGGCGCCCTTGGTGGCGTAGAGGATGTCGAAGGTCTTCAGCGCGTCGACGGCCCGCAGCACGAGGGCGGTGGCGAGTGTCGGGCCGAGCATCGGCAGGATGACGTGACGGAACCGCTGCCAGCTGTTCGCCCCGTCGACGAGGGCGGCCTCCTCGGGCTCCTCGGGCAGTGTGGTCAGTCCGGCGAGCAGCAGCAGTGTCATCATCGGCGTCCACTGCCATACGTCGATGAGCATCAGCGTCGGCAGCGACTGGCTGACCGAGCCGAGGAACTCCTGGCGGGGCAGACCTACGGCGGAGAGCAGGTGGTTGGCTATGCCGTTGGTGGGGTCGAGGATCAGCAGCCACAGGATGCCGATCGCGACAGGGGTGGCGAGCAGCGGGATGATCAGGACGGTACGCACCCAGCGCATCCCCCGGAACGGCTTGCGCATCAGCATCGCCAGGGCGAGTCCGAGCACCGTCTCCAGGACGACCGCGCCGACGGTGAAGACCACGGTGCGGCGGGCTGCGGGCCAGAATCTGCGGGTGTCCTCCAGCGCGTCGACGAAGTTGCGCAGGCCGATGTGGCTCTTGCCGGCGTTCACCGCGCCGAAGGCGTCGGTGAGGCTGAGGTCGAGCGTGAAGGCCAGCGGGAAGACGATCATCAGGCCCACGAAGAGCAGCGCGGGGGCGAGCATCGTCCACTTCAGCCGCCGGTTGGCCTGCTCGAAGGTGCGTGGACGGCGTGCGCGGGGCGGCTTCGCTTCCGTCGGGCGGGCCGCGGGGCGGGGTGTGGAGACCTCGGTGGCGGACATCAGGACTCCTTGTGGCGGTTGTCGCGTACGAGGAACTCGGCGAACTCCGCGTCCGCGTCGCGCACGACGGGCGGTACGGACTCGCCGAGGATTCCCGCGACGAGCGGACGGCCGACGATGTCGCGGGCCCGGCCGACCTGGAGGACCCGGGGCCGGTCGTAGCCGCGCCCGCGCTCCGCGTTGACCCGCATGGCCTCGGCGAGGTCCGGCGGGAAGGAGGCCAGCGTCTTGGGGTCGGACCAGACCGAGGAGCGGGCGCCGGGTATGCCGTCGGACTGGAGCGCGGCCGACATCTCGGGGCCCGCGGCCCACCTGATGAACTCCCACGCGTCGTCGCGCAGCAGGGAGAAGGTGTTGATGCCGAGGCTCCAGGACGGGATGTTGTGCGGCTTGGCACCGGCGGGCCCGGCCGGGAAGGGTGCGAAGCCGACCTTCTCCCGGACCCTGGACACCTTCGGATCGAGGAAGCTGCTGTAGACAGCGTCGGCGTCGATGTAGAACGCCGCCTTGCCCTGGGCGAAGATCGGCATCGCCTGTTCGAGGCTCATGTTGGTCGCCCCGGGCGGCCCGGCCTTTGCCAGCAGGCTGCCGTAGTACTTGTACGCGGCCAGTGCCTCGGGGCTGCCGATGCCGGACTTCCCGTCGACGACGAAGTCACCGCCGTACGAGTAGAGGAAGCTCGACCACTGCGAGACGGCGCCGCTGCGCTGGCCCCGGCCGACATAGCCGTAGAAGCCCTGCTTGTGACGGGTGAGTTCCTGCGCGGCGTCCATCAGTGCGTCGAGGGTGCGCGGCGGCCCTCCGAGGTCCTCGACGAGATCCTTGCGGTAGTAGAGGGCGGGGCGCTCGGTCACGACCGGGACGCTCAGCACCTTTCCCGCCGTCACGGATGCCTCGCGCGGGGCCTTCTGGAAGTCGGCCCAGTCGAAGCGCTCGTCGTTCCCCACCCGGTCGCTGAGGTCGGCGAGCCAGCCGTTGTGGCCGAAGACCAGTTGCTCCTGCAGAGCGCGGACCATCATCACGTCCACGTCGGTGCCGGAGGCGTTCAGCTTGACGTTGTAGCTGCTCGAGAGCTGGTCGGCGGTGAGCAGGGTCATGGAGACCCGCCGTCCGATCTGCTCCTCGAACTCCTTGATACGGCGCTTGACCGCCTGGGACCACACATGGTTGATCGCCATGATCCGCAGCGGGGTGCCGGCGGTGGGCTTCCCGCCCCCGGCCGAACAGGCGCTCAGCGCCCCCGCCCCGGCGGCCCCCGCGGCGAGCCTCCCGAAGGCACGCCGGCTCAGGAGCTGGCTGCTCGTGGACATCCTTGTCCTCGTCTCTCTGCGATGTCGTGCGGAGTCCCGTGGTGCCGCGCGGTGCGCGGCGCGTCCCTGCCCGCCCCGCCCGACCCTCTGGTCCAACTGGTAGGACCAGTTGGTTCAGACGGGACCGTAACAGCAGAAGAGGCCTGCCGACCAGCCCCTGAGTGAAGTCCTGCGCAGGAGAAGGCCCTGCCGAAACGGGCGCCGGGCTACTCGCCCGGCCGGTTGCCGCCCCGGCGGCCCTCGGTCTGGCCGAGCAGCGTCTCGATGTGATTGCGTGCCATGGTGTCGACCTGCAGGTCGAGATCCGGGCCGTAGGTACGCAGGCCCAGCAGCAGGTGCTCCCGCATGCGCGCGCAGGCGAGATCCACATCCCGCGCCTCGACCGCCTCGAAGATCTCCGGGTGGTGCGGCACACCCGCCTCGCCGATCGACGGATCGGAGTTCGAGCGGAGCATCATCTCGAACATCATCCCGCTGATCGACGACAGCATGATCCGCAGAACCGGGTTCTTGCTCGCCACCGCGATGGCATCGTGGAAGTCCATGTCGGCCTGGGCCTTGACGACGACGTCGGTCGCCGACTCCAGGGCGTCCCGTGCGGAGCGCATGACCGCGATGTCCTCGTCCGTCGCCCGCTCGGTCGCCAGCCGGACCATCTCGACCTCCAGCGGGATCCGCGCCTCGATGAGCTGCCGGACGGTGGGCCGGCCCGCCCGGTACAGCGCGTCGTACCCCCTGGCCTGCCCCGAGGACTGTTCGCGGACGAAGGAGCCCCGCCCCGGGGCGACTTCGATCAGGTGCTGGGCCTCCAGCCTCCGCAGCACCTCACGCACGACGTTCCTGCTGGAACCGAACTGGGTGGCGAGCTCGCGCTCCGAAGGAAGTTTCGTCCCGACGGCGATCTCGCCGGACCTGATGTCATGTTCCAGCTGACGGGCGATGCGCTCCGTCAGGAGCCCGCGCCGGGCGGGACCGGCGACCGGGTCCGGCCGCTCGGAGCCTGACGGGGAGGAAGGGGCGGACGGCTGCATGGTCGCAGCGTACAGGCCGGTCGGAGGCCGTACGTGACCCCCGTCCTGCTGCGCTCGGCCCCTCGGCGGTCAGCCCGGCCCGGTGTTCAGAAGTCGCCGGCCGCCGTTCGTTCGGCCAGCTTCTGGAACTCACCGAGGTCGTAGTTGGCCAGGACCGAGTCGAGATTGGTGAGAGCGCCCACGTGCTCCACGAACCCCCGGGGGTCGTAGTCGATCTGCAGAGCCAACCGGCTGGACTCGTCGTCCAGCCGGTGGAAGGTGACGACCCCGGCGTGATGGACGCCCTCCGTCGTCTTCCAGGCGATCCGGTCCTCCGGCACGACTTCGGTTAGTTCTGCGACTAACCGCTTGTCCGGGCCCGGCAGGGCTTGCTGCCAGGCGATCCGGCGCTCGTCCAGCG
>NZ_JBHVWF010000185.1:0-13698 GCF_042882365.1 Streptomyces sp. NPDC058221
CACACACGGGGGCCCTGGTTCCGGTACGTACCGGAACCAGGGCCCCCGTGTGTGCGGGCCGTCCGGCCGGGTCAGCCGCGCAGTCCCGTTCCCAGCGGGGCCGCCGCGGGGCCGGGCTCCGGCTCGGGCTCGCTGTGGTCCAGGGTGGGCAGCCGGGACAGCCCGCGCGGGATGCGCCAGTTCCGCTCCCCGAGCAGCGCCATCACTGAGGGCAGCAGCACCATCCGTACGATCGTCGCGTCCAGGAGCACCGCGACGGCCAGGCCGACACCCATCTGCTGCATGTCCTGCATGGACAGCGTCCCGAAGACCGCGAAGACCGCCACCATGATCACGGCCGCGCCGGTCACCGCTCCCGCCGTCCGCCGGATGCCCTCGTCGATCGCGGCCCGGGTGCCGAGTCCGCGCCCGTGGGCCTCGCGGATCCGGGAGACCACGAAGACGTGGTAGTCCATCGAGAGCCCGAACAGGACGACGAGGACGAACAGCGGCATCCAGGACTCGATCGCGCCGACGCCCTCCGAGCCGATCAGCGAGGCGCCCCAGCCGTGCTGGAAGACGGCGACCATCACTCCGTATGCGGCGGCCACCGAGAGCAGGTTGAGCAGGATCGCGGTCACGGCGATGACGTAGCTGCGGAAGCAGAACAGCATCACCAGGAAGGTCACCACGGCGATGAAGAGGAAGACGGGGACGATGCCGCGCTTCAGCTGGTCGTTGAAGTCGGTGGACCCGGCCACCTCACCGGTCACATAGGAACGGGCGCCCGTTGCGTCGAACGCGGCAGGCAGCTTCTTCTCGCGCAGTTCGGTCAGATCGGATTCGCCGTGGGGCAGCGGGACCTCGATCTCCGCGACGTTCTGCGCCCGGTGGACGGTGACCTTGTCGAAGCCGGCGAGTGCCTTGCGTACGGCGGGGGCCTCGATGTTGTCCGCCTCGACGACCACCTGGGCCGGGGCGGGGCCGCCGGGGAAGGTGTCGCTGATGTGCCGGTAGGCGACCGACAGCTGGGAGTCCGAGCCGAACTGCTTCTCCAGGCCGAGCTCCTCGGTCTTCATACCGGCGGCGGGCGCTGCCAGCACGAGCAGGACGACGACCGAGAGGGCGGCGAAGAACTTGGGCCTGTTCAGGACGGGCCGCAGCAGCTTGCCGGCGATCCCGCCGCTCTGCTTCGTACCCCGGGTACCGTGTGCACCCCGCTCGGCGCGCCGGTTCAGCAGCGGCACCCGTCCGGCGTCGATCCGGTCGCCGAGCCAGGACAGCAGGGCGGGCAGTACCGTCACGGAGCCCATCATCGCGATGAAGACCACGATGATCGTGGCGAGGGCGAAGCCCTTGAACAGCAGGAGTCCGGACAGGAACATGCCGGCCATCGCGACCATGACGGTCAGCCCGGACACCAGGACGGAGCGGCCGCTGGTCGCCGCGGCGATCCGCAGCGCCGTCTCGGCATCCCGTCCCGCGGCCCGCTCGTCCCGCTCGCGCCGCAGGTAGAAGAGGCAGTAGTCGACGCCGACGGCGAAGCCCATCAGGAACATCACGGAGTACGTGGTCTGGAAGAGATGCAACTGGTGGCTGGCGAGCGAGAGCAGGCCGAAGGCGGCCATGCACGCGGTCAGCGCGAGCCCGACGGGCAGCAGGGCCGCGACCACGGCGCCGAAGGCGACCAGCAGAATGCCCAGCGCCAGGGGCACGGCGGTGAACTCGGCCTTCATGAAGTCGTCGGAGAGCAGATCGCCGAGCCACTTCCCCGCGCTGGCGTCGCCGAACTGGTGGACCGTGACGTCCTTCCGATCCTTCTGGACCCCGTCCACGGCGTCCAGGACCGGCTGCACCCGGTCGGACGCGGTGGCCGCGTCCCCCTTCATCTCGAAGGTGATCAGTGCGTCCTTGCCGTCCTTGGACGCGACCGGCGCCGCGAGGCCCGTCACCTCACCGGTCCTGCCGAGGGCCGTGGTCAGCTCCCGGGCCGCGGTCCGCCAGCCGTCCGGCTGCGCCGACGACACCATGACCAGCTCGCCCGCCCGGTGGCTGAGGCCGGCGTCGGAGAGGATCTGCTCGGCGCGGGCCGAGTCGCCCGCGCCGTTCTCCGCGTCGGTCATCTCGACCATGCCCGACGCACCGCCGATGCCCGCGGCGAGCACGACGAAGAGCAGCCAGCTGAGAATGGCCGTCTTTCGATGGTGTGCGCTCCACACACCGATACGTGCCGCGAGATTACGCCTCATGGCGTGTTCGCCCCCTGAAATCGTCGTTGGAAGAGTCGTCGGAGAAGACACGTCGAATCTAGGAACGCGGGCCCCGCCGCCCCAGCCGTCGGGACCCCCACTCCGCGTGACGTAGGGCGAGGTCACGGGGGTGGTGCTGGGTACACCCCCGCTGGGTGGCGGAACGGCTGACGGTGCGGCCGCCCGACGCGTCAGACTGTGTGCGGACCGGGGCTGCCACGAGTGCCGGCAAGGGACGAAGGACCGATATGAACACGTCGCACGGACGGATAAGGGCCGCACTGCTGGCCGCTGGGCGCGGACTGGCGCTGTCGTTCGCCTCGATCGTCGGGTCGGTCACGCTGTTCGTCCTGGCGGTGCTCTCCATCGCCTTCATCCCGCTGGGTATCGGTCTGGTCACCACCCCGTACGTGATGTCGGCGGTCCGCAAGCACGCCAATCAGCGCCGGCTGCTGGCGATCACCTGGTCGGACGTCCGCATCCCGGTGCCGTACCGGCCGTTCCCCGAGGATGTCCGCAGCGGCTTCACCGGGCAGGTGGAGCGGACCGGGCTGCTGATGAAGGACCCGGCGACCTGGCGGGACATGCAGTGGCTCCTGGTCGACATGACGGCCGGCTACGTGGTGTCGATCGTGGCGGCGGCGCTGATGCTCTACCCGGTGGAGGGTTTCGTCCTGGCGGCGGGACTGTGGCGGGTCTTCACGGACGACCGGTACTGGTACGCGTTCGTCCCGGTCGACAGCCAGGCGACGGGGCTCGCCGCCGCCGCGCTCGGGGTGGCGCTCTTCGCGACCGGTGTGCTGCTGAGCGAGCGGCTGCTGCAGGCGCACTTCATGATCGCCCGCTCGGTGCTGGCCCCCACCCATGAGCAGGAGCTGGCCCTGCGCATCGACCGGCTGACCGAGACCCGGCACGAGGCGGTCGACACCGCGGCCTCGGAGCTGCGCCGCATCGAACGGGATCTGCACGACGGGGCGCAGGCCCGGCTGGTCGCCATGGGCATGAATCTGGGGACCGTCGAGGCGCTGATCGAGAAGGACCCGGCCCAGGCGAAGAAGCTTCTGGCGATGGCCCGCGAATCGTCCGCGGAGGCGCTCACGGAACTGCGTGATCTGGTGCGCGGTATCCACCCGCCGGTTCTCGCCGAGCGCGGGCTCGGGGACGCGGTCAAGGCGCTGGCGCTGCGGATGCCCATCGGCACCGAGGTCGAGGTGGAACTGGGCGGCCGGGCGGAGGCACCGGTCGAGTCGGCCGCGTACTTCGCGGTCAGCGAGCTCCTGACGAATGCCGCGAAGCACTCGGGCGCGGACCGGATCTGGGTGGATCTGCACCATGCCGACCACATGCTGAGGGTCTCCGTCACGGACAACGGAAAGGGCGGTGCGGCGGCCGGATCGGGCTCGGGCCTGAGCGGAGTCGAACGCCGACTCGGTACATTCGACGGCATCATGGCCGTCAGCAGCCCCGCGGGCGGTCCCACCATGGTGACCATGGAGATCCCTTGCGAGTTGTCCTAGCCGAAGATCTCTTTCTGTTGCGCGACGGCCTGGTGCGCATGCTGGAGGCGTACGACTTCGAGATCGCGGCCGCCGTCGAGACCGGACCGGAACTGACCCGAGCACTCGCCGAGTTGAAGCCGGATGTCGCCGTTGTCGACGTCCGGCTTCCGCCGTCCCACACGGACGAGGGCTTGCAGTGCGCGCTGGCGGCCCGCCGGGACAGACCGGGCCTGCCGGTGCTGGTGCTCTCCCAGCACGTGGAGCAGTTGTACGCGCGCGAGCTGCTGGCCGACGGCAACGGCGCCATCGGCTATCTGCTCAAGGACCGGGTCTTCGACGCCGACCAGTTCATCGACGCGGTGCGCCGGGTGGCGGCGGGCGGTACCGCGATGGATCCGCAGGTGATCTCGCAGCTGCTGTCGCGGCGTTCGCAGGACAAGCCGATGGGCGGGCTGACGCCGCGCGAGCGCGAGGTCATGGAACAGATGGCCCAGGGCCGTTCGAACGCGGCGATCGCCTCGCACATGGTGATCACGGAGCGGGCGGTGGCCAAGCACACCTCGAACATCTTCGGGAAGCTCGGCCTGCCGCCCTCCGACGACGACAACCGCCGCGTTCTTGCGGTACTCGCGTATCTGGACCGGGGTTAGGACGTCCGGGCGCGGGTCAGGGCGCGGTGGTGAGGTGCAGTGTCGTCGCCCCCAGATACGGCTTCGCCCTGGACTCCAGCACCTTGACCCGCACCGCGGACGCGGTGACGGACGCGGGCAGCGGCAGGATGCGCTCGTGCCCGATGGTGGTGCCCTCGGCGATCCGCTGCCACGTTCCCTCGATCCGGGCCTCGACGGCGAACTTCTCCACCCGCTGCCCGTGCCGGATGTCCTCACGGACGGCGACCCGGTCGAAGGTGTAGGGGCCCGGGCCCTGCTTGCGTACGTCGGAGCCGTAGACCCGGTTCCGGTCGGCGCCGAAAGCGGTCAGTGAGGCGACGTCCTCGTCGGCGATCCGGCCGTCCGGCGCGGGCGGGACGTTGAGCAGGAGCGAGGCGTTGCGGCCGACGCTCTTCTCGTACAGGTCCATCAACTGCGCTGCTGTCCTGGGCTTTTCGTCGGGGTGGTAGAACCAGCCGGGGCGGTTGGAGACGTCGGCCTCGGCCGGGTACCACTGCAGGTAGTTGATGTCCGGGTCGAGGAGCCTGTCCCGGGAGCCGATGTCGGGGTCGGTCGAGTCGTTGGGGAGGCTGCCCAGGCCCGTCCATGGATCGGTGGTGTGCGGGGTGACGCTCCACTCGGTCTCCCGGGCGGTGCCGGACTCGTTGCCGACCCAGCGCACGCCCTGCGGGCCCTGGAAGACGACGGTGTTCGGCGACAGCGCCTTGACCATGTCGAACCACTGCCTGACGTCGTATTTCTGCGTGATGCCGGAGTCGGACCAGGGGTTGGCGCCGTCCAGCCACAGCTCCTCGACCGGGCCGTACTGGGTGAAGATCTCGTACAGCTGGTTGAGGTAGTACGCGTCGTAGTCGTCGGCCTTCACCTTGAAGGTGGGCAGCTTGCCGCTCTTCACCCGGGCGGCGCGGTCGTCGCCGGGGACGAGGGTGGGAATGGTGCGCTCGGTGACGGCGCTGCCGTTGCCGAAGCGGCCCTGACCGGCGGGCGCGCGGTCACCGTCCTCCAGCGCCATCTGCTCGGGCAGGCTCAGGGTTTCACCCTCGGCCTGCTTGGCGCGGATCTTCTCGACCCACTCGGCGTGCCAGGCGTGCGGGAGTTCGGCGCCGTCGGAGGGCGAGAGGTAGAGGCCGACCTTCAGGCCCGCCTTGCGGGCGGCCTTCACATAGAGGGCGACGACATCGGGGCTGCCGGGGCTGAGGGCGACCGAGTGGTCCGTGTAGCGGCTGGGGTAGAGGACGAAGCCGTCGTGGTGCTTGACGGTGAGCATCACCTGTTTGATGCCGGCGGCCTTGTAGGCGCGCATCCACTGGTCGGCGTCGATGCTCTTCGGCGCGAAGAGCTTCTCGTCCTCCGTGCCGGATCCCCATTCGCGGCCGGTGAAGGTGTTCATCCCGAAGTGCGTGAAGGCGGTGACGTCCCGCTGCTGCCAGGCCAGTTGACCCGGAGTGGGGACGATGTTCGCCGCCTTCTCGATGATCCGTTCGGGGCTGTCGCACGCTTCGACCGTCATCTGCGACGCGGGTCTCACCGGCGCACTGCAGGGGGCGGCGGGCTGCGCGGACTGCTGCGCCGTGGCCTGTACGGGGATGAGCGCGGCGGCGGCCGCCAGTGCGAGCGCACTGAGCACATGCGGGCGTCGTGCCATGGTTCCCTCCCATTCCCGACCACGAGTGGTCGGATCTCTTGGGTGTCGACGCGTGCATGGTGCCGCAAGGAACGCCCGCCGGGAAGGGCGCCTGCCAGATACGTCCTATCTATTGTGCGTAAAGTCCAAGTGCTCACCCCATCCGGTCAGCTGTCCGGCCAGCCGTCCGGTCGGCCGTCCGGTCAGCCGTTGATCCAGCTCGCCGCATCGAGTCGGAAGGCTTCTGCTCTCCCGGGCAGCCCGGCCCGGAGTGACCATCGCACGATTCGCTCGTTCAGCTGAATGTGCGCCCACTGCCAGAGGTACCCTCAGCCGCCGCCCCGGTCGATGCGGAGCAGGCCGAGGCCTCGCTCGTCGCGCACTACCCGCGACTGGTCCGGATCGGCTATCTCGTCCTGCCGCCCTCACTGAGCCGCAGCCGGCGCGTGCTCACCGCGCACGCGCTGGCCCAACGGGCCCTGCAGTCCGCGCGCAGGGCCGGTCCGGCGGACGGCCCGGACGTTCCGCTGCCGCGTCATGCCGGCCGCGCGGCACCACCCGGTTCCGGCTACGCGTACGTCCGACGGCAGGTGCTGCGCCGTTCGCTGGCGGCGGGGAGGCCATGGCGGTTGCGGGCGCGGCGCGCCCCACTGCCGTCCGCCCTTCCGCTGGTCTGGGGGCTGCGGCTGTTCCCGCACTCCGGCGGGGCGGATGAACTCGCGCTGGAGCAGCGGCTGTCCGCGGTCGGCGGGCCGGGGCGTGCCGCGTTCGTGTTGCGTGGTCTGGAGTCGCTCGCGGACGGCGAGGTCCGGCGGGAGCTCGCCGCCGCGGGGGTGGCGGACCCGCATGCGGCGCTGCGGGCGGCGGACGGGGTGTCGGCGCCCTACGCGCTGCTGGCCTCACCCGAGTTCGATCCGTGCTCGCTGCACGCAAGGCCGCCGGATCTGGCCCGCCGCCGCAGATATGTGCGGGCCGCACTGGCCGCCACCGCCGCGCTGCTGGTGTGCGGGACGCTGCTGGGGCTGCCCGGCAACGGATGGGGACGCGGGGCGCTGTCCGCACCGTCGTACGCGCGCAATCCGGCCGCCGAGGAGGCCCTGGATCCGGGGGCGTTGCGAGTGGTGACGGCCGCGTTCTGGCGGCGTTCGCCGCGCACCGACTTCACCGCCTGGCCCACCCGCGGCGACCGCACGGAGGACACCGGGCTGCTGCGGCGGGCGCTGACGGTATGGGCGCGGCCGGGCGGCGGGGTGCGGACGTCTGCGACGCCGCGGACGCCGGCGGGGCCGCCGATGGGGGCTCCGCAGCTGCTGTACGCGGGCGAGGTGGGCGCGTCCGCGGTGGTGCTGTTCTACGACGGGCTGCGCGTCGTGCGGTACGCGGAACCCCGTAACGCGGATCCGTCCGAGGGCGCGGCGCTCGACTTCGCGCGGGTCGACGGGGCGGACAGCGCCTCGGCGGGCGCCCTCGTGGTGGAACGTTCCAAGGGCCGGGTCCGCTATCTGACGGCGCCCTGGGTGCGGAAGGTGTCGGTACGTGATCTGCTCGCCCCGGACCACGCGCCGCGCGCACTGCGCCGCGCCCCGGACGGGGTGACCGACGCGGTGGCCGCCCCGGCGGCCACGGGCGGCTGCCGGTCCTGGGACGCAGTCCAGCTGGCCGACGGCACCACGGACCGGCTGGTGACGGATCTCGGTGAACTCGCCCCGGCCCGGCTGACCTCGGGCCCGCCCTCGAAGCCGCACGATGTGGCGGGCCGGGCGGAGCTGGAGAGCTGGGCGCGGACCGCGTGTCTGCTGCCGGCGGTGCGTTCGCACGGCGTGCGGTCGGTGAACTCGTGGGCGTACGCGACGCAGCCGCTGCCCGAGGGGGGCGGTTCGGCCCGCTGGCTGTGCACCCGGGCGGAGACCTGGCGCGGCTCCGGGAGCCGGGTCCTCGCCCAGTTCCAGGCACCGTCCGCACGGCCGCCGGGGAAGCGGCCCCCGGGAGCGGTCGCGGCGCGCTCCGAGGACTCGCCCGCGTGCGGGACGCGCACTCCGCGGGTTCTTGCGGGCGTGCTGTGGAAGTCGCACGGCGGCCGTTGGTACGTGCTCGCGGCGGGCAGTGAGCAGTTCACCTCGCTGACCACGTCGGGCGGGGTGACGGGGAGCGCGCGGGGGCGGCTGCTCGCGGTGCCGGCCAGGGCGGGTGACCGGGCGCGGCTGAACGGGCTGCTGGCGGACGGCAGTCGGGTCGGGGCGCTGCGGTGAGCCGGCCCGTCGGGAACGGGCTCAGGAATTCGTCGCATGCCCCTGTCCCCCCGGCCTACCCCTCAGTACATTGACAACATGTCTAACACGCAGCCAGCGGCGGTCGCGTCGGAGCGGATCGCGCTCAAGGCCCGCCGGGTCTCCTTCGCCTGGGACAGGACGCCCCTGCACTGGGTGCCCGGCGACCCGTTCACCACGCACACCATCAACGTGCTCCATCTGCTGCTTCCGGCGGGGGAACGCTGGTTCATCCACGTGTACCGCCAGGTGCTCCCGTACATCCACGACGATCAGCTGCGCGAGGACGTCATCGGGTTCATCGGCCAGGAGGCGATGCACTCCCAGGCCCATGACGACGTGCTCCCGCATCTGAAGGAGCTGGGCCTCGACCCGACCCCGTACACGGCCCAGGTCGACTGGCTCTTCGAGAAGCTGCTCGGCGACCGGACGCTGCCGCCGGGCCGCGCGCGCAGGTGGTGGCTGATGGAGCGGGTGGCGACGATCGCGGCGATCGAGCACTACACCGCGTTCCTCGGTGACTGGATCCTGAACGCCGAGGAGCTGGACCGGCACGGCGCCGACCCCACGATGCTCGATCTGCTGCGCTGGCACGGCGCGGAGGAGGTCGAGCACCGGTCGGTCGCCTTCGATGTGTTCATGCATGTCGACGGTGGGTACCGGCGGCGGGTGCGGACCTGGGCGACGGCGTTCTCCGCACTGGCCTTCCTCTGGCAGCGCGGTGCCCGGTTCTTCATGGAGAACGACCCGAGCCTGCTGGACGGCAAGGCGTCCTTCCGGCAGTTCTACGGCAGCGGCAGGCGCGGCACCCTGCCCAGCACCCCGTCGATGCTGCGCTCCATCCCTCGCTATCTGAGCCGCGGTTACCACCCCACGCAGGAGGGCAGCACGGCGCAGGCCGTCGAATATCTCGCCCACTCGCCCGCCGCTGTCGCCGCCGAGGCCCGCACGACGGAGGCCCCCTGACCATGCCGCGCTCCCTCCCCCTCCCCCGGCTGCGTACCGTCGTCGCGGTGGCCGGCGCCGCGCTGCTCGCCAAGCGGGCGATGCGCCGGCGCATCGAGAAGTCCCCGCTGTGGCCGCTGCCGGCGCTCGACGAGCCCGTCTCGGGCCATTCCCTGCGCCGTTCGACCACCGGCCGGCGGCTGGTCGTCACCGAGCGGACCACTCCGGCGGACGGTGTCGTACTGCTCCGCCTGGAGGGTTCCGGCCTGCCGCGCTGGGAGCCCGGCGCCCATCTGGACCTGGTGCTGCCGTCCGGTCTGGTCCGCCAGTACTCGCTGTGCGGCGACCCGGCCGACCCGGACACGTACACCGTCGCGACCCGTCTCGCCGAGGACGGCCGGGGCGGCTCCAAGGAAGTACACGAACTGCTCCACGCAGGCCGGGAGATCGAGATCCGCGGTCCGCGCAACCGCTTCCCGCTGGCGGACGCACCCGCGTACCTGTTCGTCGCGGGCGGTATCGGCATCACGCCGATCCTGCCGATGCTGCGCGCACTCGCCGCCTCCGGAGCGGACTGGCGGCTGCTGTACGGAGGCCGCAGCCGGGCGACGATGCCGTTCCTCGACGAGATCGGGCAGTTGGACGCGGACGGCGGCCGGGTCACCGTCGTACCGCAGGACGAGGCGGGCCATCCGGATGTCGCGGCGGCGCTGGCCGGTGCGGCGCCGGGCACGGCGGTCCACTGCTGCGGACCCGGGCCCCTGATGGACGCGGTCGCCGCCGCACTCCCGCCCGGCTGCACCCTGCACCTGGAGCGCTTCGCCGCGGCACCGAAGGACGCCACCGGCTCCGCCCCCTTCGAGGTGGAGCTGCGCCGCTCCGGCCGCACGGTCGCCGTGGCGGCCGGCCAGTCGGCGCTGGCCGCGGTGCGCGACGAACTGCCGCACATCGCGTACTCCTGCGAGCAGGGCTTCTGCGGTACGTGTCAACAGCGCGTCCTGGAGGGCGAGGTGGACCACCGGGACGATCTGCTCGACGCGTCGGAGCGGGCGGAATCGATGCTGCTCTGCGTGTCGCGGTGCCGGGGCGAGCGGCTGGTGCTGGACCTGTAGACGCCGGCCGGGGACCCGGGGGCCGAGCCCCGGCCGGGCCGGTCGGTACCCTGTTCCTCATGACGACCGGGGTACGGCGCAGGATGGGCGTCGAGGAGCGCAGGCAGCAGCTGATCGGTGTCGCGCTGGAGTTGTTCAGTCACCGCTCACCGGACGAGGTGTCGATCGACGAGATCGCGGCCGCCGCCGGAATCTCGCGGCCGCTGGTCTACCACTACTTCCCGGGCAAGCAGAGCCTGTACGAGGCGGCGTTGCGGCGGGCGGCCGACGAGCTGGCGACCCGCTTCCTGGAACCGCGCGAAGGCCCCCTGGGTGCACGGCTGTTGCGGGTGATGGGGCGGTTCTTCGACTTCGTCGACGAGCACGGTCCGGGCTTCGCCGCGCTGATGCGGGGCGGCCCGGCCGTGGGCTCGTCGACGGCGAACGCGATGATCGACGGCGTCCGGCAGGCGGCCTGCGAGCAGATCCTGGCCCATCTGGGGGTCGAGGAACCCCCGGCCCGGCTGGAGTTGGTCGTCCGGTCCTGGGTGTCACTCGCCGAGTCGACGGCCCTGATCTGGCTGGACGGGCGCCATATCCCGCGCGTGGAGCTGGAGTTGCAGCTGGTGCACGACTTCGCGGCGCTGGCCGCTGTGAGCGCCGCGTACGACGGGGAGATGGCGGGCATCGTGCTGCGGATTCTGGCGCAGGAGCCGGAGGACGGCCCGTTCGGGGAGCTGCTGGTGCGGCTCTCCGCGCTGGCCCCCGCCGTGCCGGCCGTGCCCCCGCAGCGGCTGCCCTGACACCGAAGGGCTGTCCCGCCGGGGGACAGCCCTCAGGGATCAGATCTTGCGGTAGGAGGCGTCGAGGTCACGCGCCTCGACCGAGAGGTGCAGGGTCAGCCCGGCAGCGGACCGAACATGGGCCACCAGCAGGTCCCGTACGGATTCCGTGAGCCGGGCCTTCACCTCGGGTGTGCGGCCGGCCAGCAGCGAGATGTCGACGTGCACGAGCGCGTCACCGCCGGGCGCGTCCGCCACCACGACCTCTTCGACCCGGCGGAACCGGGTCTTGCAGGCGGCGATCTTCGTGCTGACGGTCTCGGCGACCAGCGGGTGCAGCGCCGCCACGAAGCCGCCGCGGTCGAAGGCGTCGTCGAGTTCGGCGGAGTAGTCGATGGCGATCTGCGGCATGGCGGGCTCCTCGGCGGGAAGGACGGGCGGGACGCCACCACCCTTCCCGGGTCGGAAGAGGCGCACAAGCGGGATTCACTATGTGAGCAGTTCGCCCTGCAGGGCGAGGGCGAGGCCGGCTTCCGCACTGTCCCTGCGGCCGCGGTCGAAGGCCCGCTGATAGGCGGCGTCGCCGACGGACTCGCGGGCCTGGCGTTCGCAGGCCTCGCGCAGCGGGCCGAGCTCGGGGGTGCCGCGCTGGGGGTGGCCGACCATCCGCCAGTAGACCTGTCCGGTGCCGTACACCCGGGCGGCGTACGCGCCCTCGCCCTGGGCGGCGACCGCGGCGGCCAGGATGTCCAGGCCGAGTGCGATGCCGAAGCTGTCGCGGAGGCGGTGCTTGCCGGCGAGCATGGACCGGGCGTGCACGGCGGCCGCATCGGCGCGGCCCTGGAGCAGGGCGATCAGTGCGAGCTGGTAGTCGACGTAGCTGCGGGTCCAGCATTCGTCCTGCGCCTCGCAGGCCGCGCGCAGGACGACCGCTGCCTCCGCGGCCTCGTCCAGGCGGCCGAGGCCGGTGAGCGCGAAGACGGTGATCAGGTGGCAGCGCAGCCGGTAGGCCGATTCGAGCGGTGTGCCGGCCTCGGTGCTGCGCAGCACCCGGGCCGCCACCTGCAGGCTGAGTTCGGGCCGGCCGGTCATCAGGTGGGTGAGGCCGCGCAGATACGCGGCGGCGAGTACGCCTTCGTCCGGCCCGTCGTCGGCCGCCGCCCGTACGCACTCCTCACCGATCCGTTCAGCGGCCGGGTAGTCGCCCTGGAGCATCACGCAGATGCCGAGCACCCACAGGGCGCGGGTGCGGTGGGGGCCCCGGTCCGGGCCGACGTCCAGGGCTCGCTGGGCGTAGCCGCGGGTCTGCGGCAGGTGGCCGCAGCAGCACCAGAAGAAGCCGATCCGGCCGGCCATCTCCTGGGCGGCGGCGGTGTCGTGGGCGAGCAGGTGGTCAAGGGCAGCGCACAGGTCGGCGTGCGAGTCGGCGATGCGGTGGTACCAGCTGATCTGGTCGTCGCCGGTCCACCCCGCGTGGGCGTTGCGGGCCAGTCGCAGGAAGCAGGCGGCGTGCCGGTCGGCCGCGGCGCGTTCCTCGCCGAGTTCGGCCAGCCACATCCGGCCGTATTCGCGGATGGTGTCCAGCATGCGGTGGCGTACGCCGTCGTGCGTGACGACGGACTTCGCCACCAGACCCCGCAGCGCTGTGCGGACCCCGTCCCCGGTGAGCGGTCCCCCGGCGCAGACCTCGCCGGCCACGGCCTCGTCGAAGTCGCCGCGCAGCACGGTGAGCCGGGCCCAGAGCAGCCGCTCCAGCGGGGTGCACAGCTCGTGGCTCCAGCCGATGGTGGTGCGCAGGGTGCGGTGGCGCCGGGGCCGGATCGACGCGTCGGCGAGCAGGTCGAGGCGGGAGCCGATCCGCAGTGCGATCTCTTCGACGGTGTGCCGGCCGGTGCCGGCCGCCGCGAGTTCGATGGCGAGCGGAATACCTTCGAGGCGGCGGCAGATCTCGGCGGCGGCGGCGGTGCCCGGGGCGTCGAGGGCGGTGCCAGGGGCTGCCGCCGCGGCCCGCTCGCGGAACAGGGTGAGGGCGTCGCTGTCTCCCTCGACGGGCAGCGGCTCCACCTGGACGACCTGTTCGCCCTTGATGTCGAGGGGCTGTCTGCTGGTGGCGAGCACGGTGAGTGCGGGCGAGGTGGTGAGGATCTCGCCGAGGAGGTGGGCGCAGGCGGGGCGCAGGTGCTCGCAGGAGTCCAGGACGAGCAGCAGCTGTTTGTCGGCGAGCCACTCGCACAGCACGTCCATGGGCATCCGCAGGGTGTGGTCGCTGAGCCCGACGGCGTCGGAGACGGTGGCCAGGAGCAGCCCGTCGTCATGGAGCGGGGCGAGGTCGGCCCACCAGACGCCGTCGCGGTAGCCCGGTTCCGCGCGGCCGGCCGCGCGGACCGCCAGCCGGGTCTTGCCGACCCCGCCGCTGCCGGTGAGGGTGGTCAGCCGGCCGGCGGCGAGGGCGTGTTCGATCAGGTCCAGCTCCGCCTTCCGTCCGACAAAGCTCGTGGTCTCCTCGGGGATGTAGCTCACCATCGTCACCGTGCCTGAACAGGTGGAGAGGCCGGGCCCCGTTCCCCGCGCCCGGCACGGCACCTGCGGGC
>NZ_JBHVWF010000186.1:0-13687 GCF_042882365.1 Streptomyces sp. NPDC058221
GCTGTTTTTTTTTATAACAGCCCGCATTACACCCCTGGACCAGGCGCCACGACCCCCCCCACCCCCCCTTGACCGGGGGGGTGGCCGGGCGGGGGGGGGCGGGGGGGCGGGCCCCCCCCGCCCCCCGCCGATCGGTACGTGGCGGGTACGTCTCTCGGGTCTGCTGACGAGCACGGCGCAGCACGGGTCCGAGAACCGGCGATTCCGTCGTCGGCCGGCCTGTCGCCCCCGGCCCGGGCCGGGGGCAGACCGCTTCGCGCACCGACAGCAATGCGCCTGCCCCCACAGAGACGAACGTCATAGTGCCGCCGTTTGCCGGACGGCCCGGCCCCCACAACACTGCCCTACCAGGCCCCTCTGCACAGCGCCGAACGGGGGCGCGGGCTCGGGGGCCGGCCGTCTGCCCCACACTTGAATCCTCCGTGACCGCGTCCCGCCTCCCCCCACGCACGAACGAACGGACTCATGAACCCCGAAACGCTTCTGGACGTACTACTGGACGCGGCCCGTCAGGCGCCCGACCAAGTCGTCGTCCACGTCCGCGGCGACGGCAGCGAGACGGCCGTCACCTTCCGGCAGCTCCTCGACGAGGCGCTGCGCGTCGCGGGCGGCCTTCGCGACGCGGGGGTCGCGCCCGGTACCTGCCTGCCCCTGCTCGCGGAACGCAGCGAGGACTTCCAGCCCATGTTCTGGGGTGCGCTCGCGGCCGGTCTGGTCCCGGTGCCGCTCGCACCCGACGCCCGACGGGTCGGTCCGGTGTGGGAGCATCTCGGCCGCCCGCCCGTTGTGGTGAACGCGGCGAGCGCGGACGTGGCCGGCGAACTGCCCGGGCCGGTCGAGGTATTGCGGCTGGAGATGCTGCGGGAATGCCCCACGCCGGCCCGGCTCGCCACGCCGGCCCCCGGCGACCTTGCGTTCCTTCAATTCTCGTCCGGCAGCACCGGGGCGCCCAAGGGGGTGGAGCTCACCCATGCGACCGTGGTGGCCAACCTGCGTCAGATCATCGCGGCCTCCGCTCTCTGCGAACGGGACGTCCTGGTCAGCTGGATGCCCTACTTCCATGACATGGGCCTCATCGGTACCCATCTGGCGCCGCTGGCGGCGCACGCGAAGCAGGTGAAAATCGGTCCGCTCTCGTTCGCGAAGAGTCCGCGCCTGTGGGTCGACGTGGCCGCCGCGCACCGGGCCACGGTCCTGTCGGCCGCCAACTTCGCGCTCGCGCTCGCCGTTCGGCGCATTCCCGACGAGGTGCTCGCCGGGCTGGACCTGAGCCCGGTGCGGCTGATCCTGGTGGGCGCCGAACCGATCTCCGCGACGGTGTGGCGGGACTTCGCCGCCAAGATGCGGCCGGCCGGGCTGGACCCGCGGGCGGCGACTCCCGTGTACGGACTGGCCGAGGCGACCTTGGCCGTCACGTTCCCGCCGCTGGGCGAAGTGGCCGTTCCGGTCGCCCTGGAGCGGGCCGCGTTCAGCCGGGGCCGGGCCGTGGAGCTCGAACCGGGCGGCGACGCCCTGGAAGTGATGGACGTCGGCGTACCGGTGCCCGGCTGCTCGGTCCGGATCACCGACAACGCCCGCCGGCCACTGGGCGACCGGCGGGTGGGACACATCGAGGTGAGCGGCCCGCAGGTCGCCCGCGGCTATCACCGGTTGCCGGAGACGACGGCGGGGTCCTTCACCGGCACCTGGCTGCGCACCGGGGACATGGGATTCCTGCGGGACGACCGGCTGTGCGTCAGCGGCCGGCACAAGGACGTCCTCTTCCTCAACGGCCTTACCTTCCACGCCCCTGACATGGAGGAGGTCGCGAGCACGAGCCCCGGGCTGCCGCCGGGGAACCCGGTGGTGATCGGCTCGACCGACCCGGCGACCGGCGCCGAGCGGGTCGTGGTCCTCGTCCCCTGGGCCCGGCCGCCACGCGGCGCCGCCGAGGTCCTGGACGAGGTCGCGCGGCGGATCCGTGCCGCGCTGCGCCACGACGACGTACGCGTGCTCGCGCTGCCGCCGTCGGCCTTCCCGCGGACCACGAGCGGCAAGTTGCAGAGGCATCGGATGCGCGCGCGTTTCGAGGCGGGTTCGTACCGGCCCCTCGCGCAGTCCGGGATCCCGGAAGACGCCGCGGCCAGGCCGTCGGCCGGGCCGAAGGGGCCGCGCCCGGTGCCCCGCCACCGGGGCGACGTGCGGCAGACGGTGCGCGACGCCTGGGCACGCGTACTGGGACGGTCCGAGGCGTCCTTCGGAGACCGGGACCGGTTCGCCGATCTGGGCGGCACCTCGCTGAAAGCCATGGAGACGCTTGCCGAGCTGGAACAGGCCCTGGAGATCACCCTGGGCCCGGCCGTGATGCGCAACGACACCGTCGCCACGCTCACCGATCATCTGCTGGCCGCGACGGAGGAGAACACGGCGCCGGGGCGGCCCACCGCGAACGAGCGGACGGTTCCGCACGCGGCGGGCGACGTGAGCGCGACAGCGGTCGTCGCAATGGCCTGCCGCTTCCCCGGCGCGAGCACGCCGGAGGAGTTCTGGGAGCTGCTGACAGCCGGCCGCGACGCCATCACCGACGTCCCGCCTGACCGCTGGGGCAGCACGCCGGCCGAGGAGGCGCCGGCCGGGCCGCTGCCCCCCGTGTCCGGCGGACGCCGGGGGGCGTTCCTGGACGACCCGTACGCTTTCGACGCGGGGCATTTCGGCATCGGCGACGAGGAGGCCCACGCCCTGGATCCGCAGGCCCGGATCTTCCTCGAACTCGCTCATGAGGCGCTGGAACGAGCCGGTTACGCCGGACCCCGACGGATCGGCCTGCGGGTCGGTGTCTTCGCCGCCGCCGGGGACAGCGGCTACCGGCAGGTCCTCGCACGCGCCTCCCCCGCCCCGGCACCGTCCGCAACGGCCCTGACGGGCAACCTGCCCAACCTGACAGCCGCCCGGGTATCGCACTGCCTGGACCTGGACGGCCCGGCGCTCGTCGTGGACACCGCGTGTTCATCAGGTCTGGTCGCCCTGCACCTGGCACGGCGCAGCCTCGCGGACGGCGAGTGCGACATCGCCGTCGTCGCCGGGGTCAGCCTTCACCTCACCGCGGACGGGTACCAGGCCCTGGAGGCCGCACAAGCCCTGTCGCCCGGCGGACGCAGCCGCGCCTTCAGTGCGGCTGCCGACGGGTTCGTACCCGGTGAGGGAGGTGCGGCCCTTGTCCTGCGACGCCTGCCGGACGCCCGACGGGACGGCGACGAGGTGCTCGCCGTCGTGCGGGGCACCGCAGTCAACAACGACGGCGCGTCGCTGAGTCTGATGGCGCCCAACCCGCTGCGGCAGCGTGAGGTGATCACTCGGGCGTACGAGGTCTGCGGCGTCGACCCGGCGTCCGTGACCTACGTCGAGGCCCACGGGACGGGCACGGCCGTGGGTGATCCCATCGAGCTGCAATCCCTCGCACACGCCTTCCCGGCCGGTCCGGACGGCAGGCCGCGGCTGCTCGGCTCGGTGAAGACGAACATCGGGCATCTGCTGAACGCGGCTGCCCTGCCCTCATTGGTGAAGGTGGTGCTGGCGCTCGAGCATGGGCGGCTGCCGGCCTCCCTCCATCACACGCCCCCGTCGCCCGCAGTCGAGCAATCGGGATTCGCGCTGGTCACCGAGGCGGCTGACTGGCCGTCGTCCGGTCCCCGCAGAGCCGGCGTCAACGCTTTCGGGTTCGGCGGCACGAACGCGCACGCGGTGCTGGAGCAGGCGCCGCCGACTGCGGAGCATGCTCCGCGTGGGGGCGGTGGCCCGCACCTGATGACGCTGTCGGCGGGCAGTAGGGCCGGTCTGGACGCCTGGGCGTCCCGGCTCCTGGAGCATGTGTCCAGCCA
Source organism: Streptomyces sp. NPDC058221 (assembly GCF_042882365.1). Lineage (NCBI taxonomy): Bacteria > Bacillati > Actinomycetota > Actinomycetes > Kitasatosporales > Streptomycetaceae > Streptomyces > Streptomyces sp. NPDC058221. Next base: position 3,858 of record NZ_JBHVWF010000186.1, read on the forward strand.
CCCGGAGCTGGACGAGGGCGATGTGTGCCTGGCCGCGGCGACGGCCCGCGACGAGGGCGCTCACCGCCTCGCCGTGGTGGCCGACGGCGACCTCCGGGAACGCCTGGCCGCGGCGACCGCTCCCGGCGCCGACCGCGTGCCGGGAACAGTCACGGGGACGGTGGCGAATCGTCCGCGGACGGTCTTCGTGTTCCCCGGCCAGGGTGCGCTCCGGCCGGGCCAGGGACGTGCGCTCCACGCGACGGCGCCGGTCTACCGCGAAACACTCGACGAGGCGTCCGCCCGGGTCGGCGCGGTGAACGGGCGCGAGCTGACCGCCTGGTGCGTCGATGCCGAGGTGGACGCGCGGGCCCAGGCCGCGACGGAAGTGGCGCAACCGCTGCTCGTGGCCCACGGGGTGGCGCTCGCCCGGCAGTTGCAGGCGTGGGGCGTACAGCCGGACGCGCTGGTCGGGCACAGCGTCGGCGAACTCGCCGCCGCCTGCGCCGGCGGGACGCTGTCGTTCGCCGACGCGCTGGACTTCGCGGCGGAACGCGGACGGCTCATGGCGACGTCGACCCCGCCGGGCGTGATGATCGCGGTGCGGGGAGCCGACGAGGAGGACGTGGCCGCCCTGGTCGCGGCGGCTCCGGGGGAACTCGCGGTCGCCGCGTACAACGGTCCCGGCAGGCTGGTGCTCTCCGGCAGCCCCGGCGCGATCGGGCGGGCGGCTGAGAAGCTGTCCGCGCGAGGGGCGGCCATACGCACGCTTGAAGCGTCGCGCGCCTTCCACTCGCCCCTGATGGAACCGATCGCCCAGGCCCTGGCCGACGCGGCACGCGCCGTGGAGGTCACAGGCCCCGGCCTGCCGGTGATGAGCACGCTCACCGCCGAGTGGCATCCGCTCATGGACCCGGACCACCTGCGTGAACACGCTCTGCGGCCGGTGCTGTTCGGGCGGGCCGTGACACGGCTGCTGGAGGAGGGCTACGACACGTTCGTGGAACTCGGCTCGCAGGAGAGCCTCGCAGGTCTCGTCCGTGCGGCTGCCGCCCGGCACCGGAGTGCCGGTACGGCCGGCGTCGACGGCGATGTGCTCGTGCTCTCCGCCCCCTTCGCCCCGGAGCGTCCCCGAGCGCCCCGGGACGGTGCCGCGGGCGGAGCGCGGGAGCTGCTGGCAACGGTGGGGCACCTGTGGGCTCGCGGTGTGGGGCTGAACCGTGCGGAACCCGCCGCGGGCCGCCGGCGGGTTCCTCTGCCGCCCTATCCCTACCAGCGGCAACGCTACCGGCCCGGGGCCGGATCCGGGGAGCACGAGCTGCTGCACCATGTCACCTGGCGGACCGATCCCCTGACCACGGACCGTCGCTGCGGGCCTGTGCTGGTGACCGGCGCCGACCCGGCGGCCGTCCATGAGCTCACACGACGTCTCGCGGAACACGACGTACAGACGGACGTGGCCCCCGGCACCCGCCCCGAGACGGTGCTTCTCCTGGCCGGACCGGCCGGCCACGGCACGGCCGCGGATTTCGACCGGCTTCAGCGTGCGCTGGTCACGGCCTTCCAGGAGGCTCTCACCCTCCTCGATCTGACGGGGGCCCGCCGGCTGCTGGTCGTGACCGAGGACGCGCACGCCACCGGATACGGACGCGAGCGTCCGGACCCGGCACAAGCGGTGCTGGGCGGTCTGGCACTGGCCGTGCCGTCGGAGTGCCCGGGAACGGTGGCCAATTGGGTCGACCTCTGTTCACTGGACGATGCCGGGCAGCGGCTCGGGGCCGTACTCGCCGAGGCGACGGCGCCGCAGGCGGCCGGAGCCGTCGCCTGGCGGGGCGGACAGCGGCTGGTGCGGACCGTCGCCGCACAAGCGGCGGATCTCCCCGGCACCCGGCACCCGCTGCCCGCCGACGGCACCTTCCTGATCACGGGCGGCGGTGGGGCCCTCGGTTCCGCACTGGCCCGGGAACTCGCCGTCCGTGGCCGGCCCGTGCTCTGGCTCACGGGGCGTTCCCCGCAGCCGCCCGCGGGTCTGCTGGAGGAGCTCGCCGGTCTCGGCGCCGACGCCCGCTACCACCGGGCCGACCTCACCGTGCGGGACGACGTCGAGGCGCTGGTGGCCGCGCTGCCTCCGGTGGACGCCCTCTTCCACACGGCCGGAGTGGTGCGTCCCGGGAGTCTGCGCGGGACGAAGGCGGAGGAGACGGCAGAGGCGCTGGGAGCGAAGACGCTCGGCACCGTGCTGCTGTCCGAGGCGTTGCGCCGACGGGGCCGGTACCCCGAGGTGTGTGTGGCGTTCTCCTCTGTCTCCTCGGTACTGCCCGGACTGGCCGGGGCACTCGGTTCCTACGCGGCCGCGAACTCCTTTCTCGACTCGTTCGCCGGCGCCGAGCGGCAGGCGGGGCGTCCCTGGCTGTCGGTGAACTTCGGGCCGTTCGCGCAGACGGGTCTCGCGGCCGCGTTCACCGGCGGCGGTGTCCTCACTCATGAGGGGGGCCGGCCGCTGGCAGCCGCGCCGGCCCTGGCGGCCCTGATGTCCGCCTGCGGCACGGACCTGGCCCAACTGGTCCTCGCCGACGGGGCGGTCCCGCCGGATCGCGCGCCCACCCGGCCTGCGGAGCCGCGCGGGCCCCTGCCCGCGCCGCAGTCCACGACCGGGCACACGTCCGCCACGGCGGACGTGGTGGCCGCCGCGCCCGGTACCGCCGCGGTGCTGCGGGAACTGCTGTCGCGGTCACTGGGAGTCCCGGTGTCCGCCGTGGACGACGACGCGCCGTTCCTCTCGATGGGGCTGGACTCGCTGGGCGCGGTCGACCTCGTCAAACGGCTCGAACGCAGACTGGGCCGGCAACTGCCCGCCACGCTCTTCTTCGAATACCGGACCGTACGCGAGCTGACAGCCCATCTGGACCTGGCCACCGGGGCCGCCGCAGACACCGACAGGGTGCGAGAGCCCTCCCCCGAGCCCGTACCGGACTCCGTCCGGTCTCCCCTGACACCCGTACAACTGGCCCTGTACACCAGTAGTCGCCTGCACCCCGACGTACCGGCCCGCGGCCACCTCAGGATGACGGTCCGCGGCCCCCTGGACACCCAGGTACTCGGCCTGGCACTGGCCGAACTGGCGGTACGGCACGGCATGCTGCGCGTGCGGGTCGACGACTCGGGCGCCGGGCCGGTGCAGCGCCCGGCACCTGCCGCGCCGCTCTCGGCCTGGTACGAGGTCCGCGAGTGCGGTGCGGAGCAGGTGGCCGGCCTGGAGACGGAGCTGTGCAACCAGCCCTTCGACCTGGCCACGGAGCCGCCGGTTCGGGCCGTACTGCTCCGTCAGGGGCCCTCTTTCGCACACTTGTTGCTGGTGGTTCATCATGCGGCGGCGGACGGGTACAGCCTGAACGTCCTGGCCGAGGACCTGTGGTCGCTGTACACCGTGCTGTGCCGCGGGGAGCGTCCGGCCCCGGAGCCGGACGCTCCGAGCTTCGCGGCGTACGCCGCGCTGAGCGCACGGTCCGCCGGCACCAGCACATCGGACGACGACCGCCGCTACTGGGCGGAGCGCCTGGCCGGGAGGGGCGAACCGCTGCGGCTGCCGTACGACGGTGATCCCGAGGCGCCCCCCTCGGGCCCTCTCCGGCAGTACTACGGCTCGCTCGACGCGGCGCTCACCGCCCGCCTGGAAAGGCTGGCCGCCGCACACGAGGTGTCCCTGTTCCATCTGCTGCTCGCCGCCTACGTACGCTGCCTGGCGCGGTGGACGGGGCGCCAGGACATCGCGGTCAACGTGGCTCGTGCCCGGCGCGAGGAACGCTTCGAGGGTGTGGAACGGCTCGTCGGCCCCTTCGCCGACACCCTTCCCCTGCTGTGCGGGACGGCCCTCGACGGGCCGGTCACGGCGCTGGCCGAACGACTGCGCCGCACCTGGCTGGAGAGCGAACGGCACTCCGCGGTGAGCAGTCTGGATCTGGCCGGCCTCCTGCCCGGCGGTGGTCCGCGCACGGCGAGCCCGGCGGGCTTCAGCTTCGCCCGCTTCCCGGCCCGCCTCGGGGCCGACTGCCCGGTAGAGGTACGGGCGGAGGCGGCCGGAACCGGATCGGCCGCAACCCGGCTGAGCCTGCTGTGCTGGGCGGACGGGCCCATGCTGCGCATGTCGTGGAACTTCCCGGACCCGCTGTTCGAACAGGCGACAGTGGCCCGCCTGGACCAGGAGTTCCGCGAGGAGCTGGCCGCGCTGTGCCCACCTCCGGAAGAGTCCCTGCCGGGCCCCGACGCCCCCTCGGCCCCCACGCCGCCTCGTAAGGCGGACGCACAGCACGGTGTGGTCGGCCGACTGCTGGGGCAGTTCCGTGCCACGCCCGACGCGACCGCCGTGGAAGGCGGCGGAACGTCTCTGACCTACGCGGAACTCGACCGCGCCTCCCGTCTGCTCGCCACCCGGCTGCGCGCCGACGGCGTACGGACAGGCCAGCTGGTCGGACTGCTCACCGAGCCCGGCCCGGACACCGTGATCGGTGTGGTCGGCATCCTGCGTGCCGGGGCCGGCTGGGTTCCGCTCGACGCGGCGCATCCTCCTGCCCGGCTGACGGACCAGCTGAAGCGCGCGCATGTCTCCACCGTGGTGTGCCACGCGCCGACCCTGCACACCGCCGACGTCCTCGACGGCGTGCGGGCGGTACGCGGTGACGGCCCGCCGGATCCGGCGGCGGACAACAGCTCCCCCGCAGCCGTGCCCGACGCCGATGCCACCGCGTACGTCATCTTCACCTCGGGTTCCACCGGGCGTCCGAAGGCGGTCCCGATCACGTACCGGGCGATGGAGAACTACCTCGACTGGGCCGTCGCCACCTTCGGCTACGGCGCCGGTGACCGCCTGGCGCAGACCGCGTCGCCGTGCTTCGACGCCTCCGTGCGCCAACTGCTCGCGCCACTTCTGGTGGGCGGCACCGTGGTGACCGTTCCGCGGGACCTGTTGCGGGACCCCGAGTTGCTTCTGGCGTACGCGGAACGGACCCGGATCACCGTGTGGAGCTCCGTCCCGACGCTGTGGGAACAGCTGTTGTCGGCCGCCGAGGAGCGGGTGCGGCGAGGAGCGGGACGACCGGACCTGTCGGCGCTGCGCTGGGTGCACGTGGGCGGTGAGGCACTGCCCGCCTCGCACGTACGGCGGTGGTTCGACCTCTTCGGCGCCGGACAGCGCATCGCCAATCTGTACGGCCCCACCGAAGCGACCATCAACGCCACGTGCCACGTCATCTCGACGCGTCCGGACGACGGCCTCAAGACTCTGCCGATCGGACATCCGGTCACCGGTACCGATCTGTCGGTCGTCACAACCGACGGGGCACCTTGCCGCGTGGACGAGCCGGGTGAACTACTGATCGCGGGAGTGGGTCTGACGGCCGGCTACCTGGACGAACCCGATCTGACCGCTCGGGCGTTCACGATGCTGGACGGGTGTCGGTGGTACCGCAGCGGTGACCGGGTCCGGCGCCGTGGAGACGGCACTCTGGAGTTCCTCGGACGGATCGACGGCCAGGTGAAGATCCGTGGCAACCGGGTCGAGCCCGGAGAGGTCGAGGCAGCCCTCCAGACACATCCCGGCATCGCGCAAGCCTCGGTCATCGCCCGCGAGGGCCGGCTGCTGGCGTACGTCACCACCCGTCCCGGAGCCGGGCGCCCGGAACCGCGGACGGTACGCCGCCACTTGACGGGCATCCTTGCGCCCTACATGGTCCCGGCACGGATCACGGTGATGGACGAGCTGCCGCTCACCGGGACGGGCAAGGTCGACCGCCGTGCGCTCGCCGATCTCCCCGCAGCCGATCTCCCCGCGCGGGAGGAGAGTGCCGGTGATCCGCCCGAGGACTCGTCCCTCACCCCGACTGAGCAGCAACTGGCCGCAATATGGCAGGAGTTGCTGGGACTCGACACCGTCCGCGGGGAGGACGACTTCTTCGACCTGGGTGGGGACTCGATGCTCGTCCTCCAGGTGTTCGCCCGGCTCGCCGAGGTCAGGGCACCGCTGCCCCGGCCGACCGTGATCTACGAACACCGCACCCTGACCGGGCTCGCCGCGATCGTGGACGCGACCGTCGCGGGACGGCACGGCGGCACCGCCGCGGCCCGCGCCTCCGAGTCCGCCGCGACGACTGTGCGCCATCCGGCCCCCTTCCCCGTCACGCCGGCCCAGCGCGGATTCCTGCTCGCGGAGGCCATCTCGCCCGGCGGAAGCGGTTCCTGGCCGGCGCGGCTGCGGCTCACCGGCCGGCTGGACCCGGAGGTGTTCCAGGCTTCGGTGGATCTGCTCGTGGAACGCCACGGCATGCTGCGCACTGTGTTCCCCTCCGGTACCCGGCCACCCGTTCAGCAGGAGCTCCCGCCCTCGCTGCGGCTGCCGGTCGTATTCGAGACGCTCACCGACCGCGCCGAGGTGGCCGAACGCGCGGCGGCCGAGGCGAAGCGGCGCTTCGAGCCGTGGGCCTGGCCGCTGCTGCGCCTTCGAGTCCTCAGCCTCGGGGAGCATGAGCACGTGCTCCTGGTGCACGCCCACCACCTCATCGGCGACGGATACAGCGCCGCACTGCTCGTCCAGGAACTGACCGCGCTCTACGACCGTCTGGCCGCAGGCCGTACAGCAGACCTGCCCGCACCCCGCGCCACCTTCCGCGACCACGCCCTGCTGCCGGCCGAGGAGCAGCCCGGCACCGCGCCGGGCGCTGCGGAGCGCCGGGCCCGGATGGACTACCCGTACCGTCGTCCAGCGCTCCGCGACACCCAAGGAGACAGTGGCGCGGAGCGTGCGGCCGCACCCTTCCGTTCATCGGGGTTCGTACTCGACGCGGACCGGACGGCCGCGCTGCGGGCGCTCGCGGCGCAGGAGGGCGCAACCCTTTACGCGCCACTACTCACCGCGTACTACCAGCAGTTGGCCCGGACGACCGGCCGTACGGATCTGATCGTCGGTCTGGCCGTGAGCGGCCGTGACCACCCGCTGCCCGATGTGCACCGGATCTTCGGCCCGTTCGCCACCGCGGTTCCCGTACGGCCTGCGGCCGGGCAGGGCGACGAGCGCGTGGCAGCGGACTTCGGTGAGGACCTGCGCCGGATCGTGGCCGAGGCCGAGGAGGCGCGCAGGCACGAGGACATCGTGCCCCGCGATGCCGACGGTCTTCCGCTGACGTCGCAGTTCTTCTTCACCTTCCTCGACTTCTCCCTGCCGGCCGCCTCGCACGAGCAGTCGCTGACCGTGTCATGGGACGACGGGGACAGCGCGTTCGCGCCGCCGTCGTCGTCGACGGACGTCTTCCTCGCCGTACGGCCGGAAGGCGCCGGGCTGCGGGTCACGGTGCGAGGATCCGCCGCGGCCCTCTCCCCGGCCGCGCTGGAGGACTTCGCGCGGGCGCTCCGGGAACGGCTCGCACAAGCCGCGGGCCGGCCCGGCACGAACCGCCCACCGGCTCCGAGGAAGACGACGATGGATGCCGCGCTGGTCGGCTATCTGCCGGCCCCTGGCCATCTGGCGCGACTGGCCGGGCTGCCCGAGGACTCGCTGCGACGGGAACACCTGCGCGAGCTGCTCTTCCCCGACGGCGCGCCGCGCCTGCTGGAGACGGTCCGGACCCCGCTGGGGAGGTCGGGTTTCGTCTGCGTGCCCCTCTTCGCCGACGAACTGGACCGGGACGCCGGGCTCGTCGCCCACTCCGCCCGTGCGGTGTCGCTCGCCTCTTCACTCGGAGCCAGGTGTGTCTCGCTGGCCGGGATGATTCCGTCGCTGACCGGTTACGGCTTCGATGTGCTGCGCTCCGCGGACGGACCGGCGGCCGTGACGACCGGGCACGCGGCGACCGTCGTCTCGGTGGTCCGGACGGTGCACGCGGCACTCGAAGCCACGGGGAAGGATCTCGCGGACCTGGATGTGGCATTCGCCGGGCTGGGCTCGATCGGCGCCTCCTCACTGGAGCTGCTGCTCTCCCGGGCCACCCGGCCGCTGCGGCGGCTGGTGCTGTGCGACGTACCCGGCAGCGGGCCCCGGCTGCGACGGCTGGCGCGACGGCTGCAGGAGCGTGGCCAGGTGGGCGAGGTGGAGGTGGCGGAATCCCGTCACACTCTGCCCGACGCGGTGTACGGGGCCGGTCTGCTGGTGACTGCGGTGAGCGGCTCCGGAGCGGTACTTGACGTGGACCGGCTGGCGCCCGGCACCGTGGTGGTCGACGACTCCTTCCCGCATTGTTTCGACACCGGCCGGGCACTGGCACGGATGCGGGAACGCGGAGACGTCCTCGTGCTGGGCGGTGGTCTCCTGCACCTCGGCGAGCTGAGCCGCGAGGCCGCCGAAGGGCTGCCCGCACCGGCTGCGGCAGGCTATCTGGCCCAGCCGTGGATCGAGGGAACCCTCGCCTCCTGCCGGGTGGAGTCGCTCCTGCAGGCGGCGGACCCCGAACTGCCGCTGGTGCAGGGCCTGGTGGACGGGACAGCCGCCCTCGCCTACTGGGAGGCCGTGGAACACGCCGGGGTGGCGGCGGGTCCACTGCATCTGCTGGGCCATACAGTCGGGCCGCATCCCCTGGCGGGGGTGCCGACGCGTCCGTGAGGCGTGCGGGCGGGGTTGGGGCCCCTCGCCCGCACCGCGGGCCTTGCCGGGCCCCTGTGCGCGGGGGGACGGCCTGGCAGGCTAGTTTGCTCGGATGAGTCTCCTTGATGATGTGGCCGAGCGCGACGGCTGGCGGTGCTGGGTGTGTGACGAGGCGGTCGACCCCGACGAGTCGGTGAACGACCCGCGGGGGCCCAGCGTCGACAGCCGGACCGCCGACCGGAAGGCCAAGGTCGCCGAGCGGCTCGCGCATCGCGGATGCAACACCCGCAAGGGCGCGGTGAAGGTGGTCATCGCCTGGCCCGACCGCCTGTACGTGGTCGAACCCGCCCCGCTGATCACCGTTGCCGGGAGACTGGAGCGCAAGGGGGGCCGCGAGATGGTGGGCCGCTGCCCGACCAGGCGGGACGCCCAAGAGGTGGCGGACTGGCTGGTGGACCGGTTCTCCCGGCTGGTACCGGGGCTGCCGGTGACCGCCGGCATCGAGCCCGGCGGCGGACAGTTCCTCGTCACCCTGGCCACCGGCCGCCGCTGACCGGGATTCGCGGGACAGCGGGTCGCTCCATTGGGACCGTCCCCGGCCTGCCCGGTGGACGCGGTGATCAAGACCTGCGGTACGCCCTCACCGACGGTGGACGCTGACGGCATAGCCGCCGCCGTCGTAAGGGGCGGCGTCCCAGGTGGCGAAGCGGTCGACGAGGGTCAGACCGGCCGCGGCGCAGCAGTCGTCGTAGTCCGACAGCGTGAGGTTGGGCGGCACCGGCAGGTGGGCTTCGTCCAGGCCGAATCCGGCGACCAGCAGGCCACCCGGGCGCAGGGCCGCGGACAGGCGCTTCACCACTGTCGTCTCGGTGCCGGGGGCGAGCAACGGGAAGATATTGCCCGCGGCAACGACGAGGTCGAAGCCTCCCTCGATACCGAGCAGGGCCGGCTCGAACTCGGCCAGATCGAGCTGGAACCAGGGCAGTCCGGGCGACCGGTCCCGCGCCACTGCCAGCATCGACGCATCAAGATCCACCCCGACACAGTCGTACCCGAGTTCCGCGAGCCGGATCATGACGCGTCCGGTACCGCATCCGGCGTCCAGCACCCGCGCTCCGGCAGGCACGAGAGCCGCACAGAACCGCGCCTCACCGTGCACGTTCTTGCCACTACGGGCCAGGGTCGCGAATCGTGCGGCGTAGTCCTCCCCGGACGCTTTCCCGGCGAAATCAGTCCAGCGAGTCATAAGGCCGATCCTAACTTGATCTTTAACCTGTGCGGCGTG